>JAZUHQ010000072.1:0-2781 GCA_045641805.1 Lachnospiraceae bacterium | reverse complement strand
AGGAAACATTGCCTTTTGCCCCTAATATTAACATATTACAATATTGTTACAAAAGAATTATAACAACGTTTCAATAGGATGTCAAGATTCTTGCAATCTTTTTGTAACATTTGGAGACATCTTATACAGGGTGTCTGAAATAGAACAGAACCAGGTTTGTGTATGAATATTTCTGATCAGAAATACCTGTACACAAACCTGGTTCTTACGAGGGTTCATTGAACTCATTGAATTGCTTCATTGAGTTTTCTCTATTTAGTTCAGTCGGATCTTACCATTGACGATCACGATCTTCTGCTGCTTTAAGAGTCGGCCGATGCCTCTCTTAAATGCGGCTTTGCTCACGCCAAGCTCACGTTCGATGACTTCCGGGCTGGCCTTCTCTGTAAATGGCAGAACGCCATCATAGCTTTCCAGGAGGTCCAGGATCTTCTGAGCATCCACATCCATCTGCTCACTGATGGACTCACCCAGTGTCAGTTCCAGCTTGCCATCGGCGCGGACATTGACAACGCGGGCTGTGATCATATCGCCCACGCGCTTGTGCTGATGAAAATCTTTGGCAGGGATCATGCCATGGTACTTGCCGTCAACGGCGATGAAAGCACCATACTTTTCATTGATCTGGTAGATCACACCTTCCACACGGTCATTCTTCTCATAGGAGCATTCGCTCTTCAGATATTCATAGACACGCATGGTTGCACATAAGCGCTGGCTCTTATCAATATAGAGGGCGACAAGGACCTTGTTGCCCTGATAAGGTCTGTAGGTCTGTTCTTTAAATGGAAGAAAGAGGTCTTTTTCAAGTCCCCAGTCAAGGAAGGCGCCGATCTTGGCAACTTCTTTGACCTCAAGAAGTGCTGTCTCTCCCAGCATCAGCTTTGGCTGAAGGGTTGTCGCAATCATTCTGTCCTTGGAATCACGATAGACGAATACTTCGATCTCGTCTCCCATCTTTGTGCCTTCAGGAATGTATTTCTTTGGCAGAAGAACATCCGCCTGCTCACCCGGAATACCCAGGTATACACCAAAATCCTTCTCTCTCACGACTGTTAACAGCTGTTTCTTTCCTAATTCGATCATATTTTCTCCTTCACGATTATCCGTTCTACTGCTGGAATTCAATGATCGCACTGATATCTCCGGCAGCGTTCATAAGTTCAATCTTGACCATCTCTTCATCCGCATAGATGTATGGGGTCAGGACATCACCAAGCTTTGCCTGGTTTTTATATTCAACACGGACTCTGCGAATGTTGAAACCTTCCGGCACGTAGCGGAGTGCGGCTGTCAGGTATTTGGCATTGTTCATATGCAGGTTCGTGTCAATAAACTCTCTTGGTACAACAAAAGCTTCCGCTTCTGTCTTCTCTTCTTTGAAATGAATCTTTCTTGGTCTGTAATCCATCTCCGCCTTTGGCTCGTAAGGATAGCGGGAAGCGACCTCCTCCGTGATACGAAGTGGATGCATGGTATCCACATCCAGGAAGATCCACTGGGAATTGGCCACCACGATACGGTTGCCTTCGGCATCATCGATCGCAAAGTTTCTGTAACCCATGAGGGCATCAAAGCGGTATGGCCATGTAGAGATTCGGATCTTCTCACCGAAAACCGGCGGTCTCTGAACCTCGATCTGCCAGGAAGCCAGAATCCATGCGCGATGCATCTCTTCCATCTCTTTTAAAGTAAAGCCGACTTCTTCACCGGAAAAAGTACTTGTGTCCTGCAGGTAATCTGCGATCTGTGCAATATCGGCATGATGATCGCCGGATACTTCACTGTAAGTCACTCTTCTTTCATAGGTATACATGGTTTCCACCTCACTGAAATAAAATCCTTCATTTAAACCAAAGCTTCCCTTAATGCAAAAAAACAGACATCTCACGATTGTAAGATGCCTGTGAAGCTGGGCTAGAAGGACTCGAACCTTCAAATGCAGGAGTCAGAATCCTGTGCCTTGCCAATTTGGCGATAGCCCAATGTGTTTTGCCTTTCGACAGGGTTTATTATAACACAGAGAAAATAAATTGCAAGCCCTTTTTTAAATTTTTTTAGTTTTCTACACAAAAGGCAAAAAAACACTATTTTTAGACGATTTTGTCCAAAGAAAGCTTAATTGCGTCAATTGATTATAATTTTTCCTTATACTCAATCTCCTGAAGGAACAAGCCCTGGCCCGGAAGCATCTCACCGGCCTGATCACGATCCTTGCTGTGGATGATGGCTTTCATATCTTCAGGCTCTTTATCTCCCGCGCCGATCTCCAGCAGTGTACCGGCAATGATGCGGACCATACCTGTCAGGAAAGAGTCGCCGTAGACACTGATCTGAATCTCACGGGTATCTGCGTAGATGTCCACATCGTAGATCGTGCGGACGGTTGGCTTATTGTAGCGCTTATTGCTGCAGAAGGCTTTGAAGTCATGCTCGCCGATCAGATACTTGGCTGCTTTTTTCATAGCCGCCAGATCGAGCTTATCAAAACAATAATAGGTATACTTGCGGTCGAAGACGCAAGGCACGTCACCGGTCGCCACTCTGTAGACATACTTGCGGGCGATCGCATTGTAGGAAGCGTGGAAACGATCCGGCACATCATCCACTCTTGTCACGGCGATATCCCTTGGAAGATAACGGTTGAAATAATACTTGATCTCCCAGCACTTCATCTTGGTGGTCGTATGGAAGTTGGCCACCTGCTCATAAGCATGGGCGCCTGTCTCTGTACGCTCCGCGCCGATCAGGTCGATCTCCTCACCGGTCATCTTTTTCAGG
>JAZUHQ010000071.1:0-3048 GCA_045641805.1 Lachnospiraceae bacterium | reverse complement strand
TCCCAGACCATAATGACCGGCATCCTCAGCCCTTGCTTCATCCACCCGGTAGAAACGTTCGAAGAGCCTCTCTCGCACCTCATCCGGAATAGGATCTCCGGCATTGATGACCGAAAAGACAGCCTTGTGCTTGGAGGATTTCAGCTTTACCAGGACCTCTTTTCCGCCCTCTCCGTGATGGATGGCATTATCGATCAGGATGGAGATCAGCTGGCCCAGCTGGTTCTGATTGCCTTTGACATGAATCCCATCCTCGATATTTGTATTCAGGATAAGGCCATTTTCAAAGGCTACACTTTCAAAAGGCAGTGCCCCGCCGGAAACAAGTCGGCTGAAATCCAGATCCTCTTTGATCGGCTGCATGTTTTCTGCACGTACCAGATCCAGAAGCTGTCTGACCAGATTGCCCATACGCTCATTTTCATACTTGATATTGGAAAGCCATTTGTTGTCACCAAGCTCCATCGAAAGGATATCCGCATTGGCGCTGATGACAGAGATGGGCGTTTTCAGCTCATGTCCGGCATCGGAGATAAACTGTTTCTGCTTGTGATCATTGGCCTCCAGCGGATCGACGATCTTTTTGGAAAAGATCCATGCAAGGATCAGGACGACAAGCCAGGTTGAAAAGCCCACGATCATCGTATTTTCAAATAATCGGTCAGAGTTATCCATCTCCATGGTGTTGTCGATCAGGGCAACAATAGTCCCATCGTCGCTTGTTTTTACCAGATACGGCATGTGGTTGTAGCTGCCCCGTTCCTTTCCCTTTTCGATAATGCTGCCTGCAATATCCAGGATTTCCTGCTCGGAGTAAAAAAGACCACCGTGATGATCCACCTTCACGGCCTGTCCATCCTGATCATATAAGACCGAATAGAAGGTGGAGAGATTGTACATCTTATTGTGGTTGTCCATCCTGCCGGGAGGCATATCCGGACGATCAGGCGCAGGCCCCGGATCCGGACCTGCAGGGCCAAAATAGTTCGCTGCATAGCTTTCCAGCAGAGACAGGCTTCGGTCATAGCTTTTACTTGCATTGGCAACATATATAACGGACAGCATCAGGGCAATGATCAGTGTGGCAACGCCTACGATCAGAGCAAATATTCGAAGTCTCGTTTTCTTAAACATCACTGTACCTCAATTCATAGCCAATTCCTCGGACCGCTTTGATCTCCGTTCTGGCAGCAACAAAATTCAGCTTTTTCCGGGTAAAGGACATATAGACCTCTACATTGTTGTACTCAGCTTCGCTCTCGTAGCCCCAGATCTTCAAGGCCAGTTGTTCACGGGTAAGAATCTGTCCACCATTGGCAATCATGTATTCCAGGAGGCGGTATTCCTTCTCACTGAGCCTGACCGTCTGCCCATTGGAAGTGCAGGAGAGCGTGGCTGTATTCTTTTCCAGCGTGATATCCCCATAGTGCAGACTGCCATCGGCAGTGTTGATATTTCTCCTTAACAAGGCACGAATGCGGGCCAGCAGCTCTCTGGTCATGAAAGGCTTGGTCAGATAATCGTCCGCACCACAGTCAAGACCGGCGACCTTGTCATCCAGCTCGCTTTTGGCTGTCAGCATGATGATCGGTATACGAATTCCTTTTCTGCGGGCCTCCCTTGCAATATCAAACCCGTTTTTGCGGGGCAGCATGACATCAAGGACAATGAGATCATAGATACCGCTCTCGATGGCAAGCATTCCATCCTGCCCGTTATCACAATGATCCACCTCATAATTTTCCATCTGCAAGAGCTGACAGAGCGCCTGAGCCATTCTTTTTTCATCCTCAACGATCAATATTTTCATGGTATAGTCTCCTTATTATTACATCTAGTGTAAATGATCAAGATTGAAGAAATATTGAAAGTTTGTTAGTGTCTTTTTCATATTGAGGGTATTCTATCATATTGGAAGAAATTTGAGAATCACCCACCTGCTTGCGGCGCCTGTCAGAAGGTTTGCCCTGTGAATTGTCTGATCGAAGAAGACAACCCTGTTCAAGGGGAGTGCATACAATGCAGAAGATGCAAGACAATCTGCCTACGAAATAATATTGTGTAAGAGTCTATGGTTTATGGAGAACAGACTCTTAATTGTTGAAAAACACTTATTTTCAGTCAGTCATTCTTTGTCGATGATTGATGATTGACAGGAAAGTCTGTCTTTGGTAGAATCATAGAAATTAGAAAGCATATGTTTGCAGTAAAAACTGAACAGGCCGGGGAATGACCTGAGAGCCGGGTTGCGAAAAGCAACAATGGATGTATGTCAATATCCATGGGACAGTAATCAAAGACTGGTTTCATGGGTATTTTTTTACCCTGAAATCCATAAGCGGAGAAAGGAAAGAAAAAATGACATCTGTTGATTTTGAAAAAGAAGCGACCCGAGTTTCTATGGTAAGTATCGTCGGCAATCTGGTATTATCCCTACTCAAGGCGATTGCCGGCATTCTGGCACATTCTCAGGCTATGATTTCCGATGCAGTACACTCCAGTTCCGATGTGCTCAGCAGCATTGTGGTGATCATAGGCGTTAAGATTTCTACCAAAGACTCAGATAAAGAACATCCCTATGGTCATGAAAGAATGGAGTGTGTAGCGGCCATCATTCTGGCAACCCTTTTGCTGGTGACCGGTTTGGCGATCGGTTATTTTGCAGTGGTTCGTATTGCTGACGAATCCTACAAGACGATGGAGATTCCCGGTAGACTGGCCCTTTGCGCAGCGGTGATATCGATACTGAGCAAGGAAGCCATGTTCTGGTATAGCAGAGCCTATGCCCTGAAACTGGATTCAGGTGCTTTGATGGCAGATGCATGGCATCACAGATCAGATGCTTTATCATCGGTAGGTGCATTGATTGGTATTGCCGGAGCCAGACTGGGCTATCCGGTTCTGGAACCTCTGGCCAGCCTTGTGATCTGTGCCTTCATTGTCAAAGCGGCTCTGGAAATCTTTAAAGAAGCCCTTGATAAGATGGTCGATAAGGCCTGTGACGAAGACATGGAAAATGAGATTCGTGTGCTTATTCTTGAGCAGGAG
>JAZUHQ010000070.1:0-4914 GCA_045641805.1 Lachnospiraceae bacterium | reverse complement strand
ATCATCCGCTGACCGCATGTGATGGAGAAGAAGATCATATCGTCACCGAGAAAGAGGTGGAGGAGGCAAAGGCCGCCTTTGAGAAGGCTGAGAAAAAGAGACAGGAAGCCCACACCGCCAGGGAAACCATGCTTGTGACCTATGAAAAGGACAGACAACAGAGAAATGCCATGGAACGGTCTATGAATTTTGGCGCCTATGGGGAAGGCTCCCTTCTGATTACAGATATGATCCGGCGTCAGACGGTCGTCCTCGAAGAGAAAAAGGCAGAAATTGAAGAGAATCAAAAAAATCACAAGCTTTATAATGAAAAAACGGTTATACTGGAAAAGGTCCGTAAAGAAGCGAAAGAATGTTTAGAGAAGATCGAAAAGATCAAAGACAGTCTGAACATGGACAGAAGCAGGGATGCGGCGCTTGCTGAAAAGATCCATATGCTCAAAGAAGGTCTGCTCTATGAGAAAGAATCCGAGGCTAAAGAGGAAATCTCAAGACTTGAGGCCCTGCTTTCGGGTCTGCATGAAAAGACCGCGTCCGCTGAGAAGGCCTTCCATTCCTGCCAGGCAGAGAATGAGACCCAAAAGGGAAGCCTCAAGCAGGTGGAAGCTTCATTGGTTAGCGCAAAAGCAGACATGGAGACCAAGCGCCAGTCCTTTGAGACAGCGCTGGCAATGGGGGGCTTTTCAGATACCGAAGCTTTTCTTCTGGCTTCCATGAAGGAGAGCGATCAGAAGGCACTTGAAAAGAAGATCAAAGCCTATGAAGAAGACTGTCTTAAAACAGAAGGCAATATAAGTCTGCTCAAAACCCAGATCGGTGACCGTCAGCCTGTGGAGATGGGAGAACTGGAATCTGCTCAGAAAGAGGCAGAGACCAGACAGGTCCGGCTTGATAAGAAAAAGACTCAGCTGCAGGTTCAGGCTTCTAAAAATGAAGAAGCAGAGAAAGCGGCCAAAGGCCTTTACAAAGAGAGAGCGGCACTTCTTGAGAACTACCGTGTGCTCAAAAAGCTGAATGACACAGCCAATGCCGGTGGCGGCAACCACTTGAAACTGACCACCTACATTCAGAGGCGTTTCTTTAAACAGATCATTGAGTTTGCCAATCTGAGACTGAAAAAGATGTCCAGAGGACAGTTTGTGCTTCAGTGCCGTGACCTTGGTAACCTGGAAGGCAGGGGCAGTCTGGGCCTGGAGCTGGATATCTATTCCTATGTCAATGATGATATCCGAGATGTCAAAACACTCTCCGGTGGTGAATCCTTCATGGCCTCTTTGGCCCTGGCCCTCGGTATGGCCGATATCATTCAGAACGCCAAAGGCTCCGTCCGTATCGATACCATGTTTATCGATGAAGGTTTTGGTTCCTTAAGTGACGATGCCCGCAATGAAGCGGTGGGCATCTTACAGGATCTGACAGAGGGAAATCGTCTTGTCGGTATTATCTCCCATGTCAGTGAGCTCAAATCCCAGGTGGAGACACAGCTGGTGGTTCATAAGACCGGTAAGGGCAGTACCGCCAAATGGGAGAATGCATAAATACGTTAATAATACTATGATATATAAAGGAGAATACAATGTTTCCAATCAAAAAGTTGTATTGCAGAATCTTTCAGACCTGCTTTAAGATCGCACTTCCGATTCTGCCATACAGAAAACCAAAGATCTTAAAGAGCATGACCGACATCCCGGGCCTGCTCACAAGCCGTAAATGTGACAGTGTGATCATCGTGACAGATCCAATGATCTCTTCTCTGGGACTCATGACACCGATGCTGAAAGCACTGGATGCAGAGGGCACACACTATGTGATCTACGATGAGACAGTGGCCAACCCAACGACGGAGAATGTCGACAATGCCCTGGCTCTCTACAAAGAACATGGCTGTAAAGCCATCATCGGTTTTGGCGGTGGTTCCAGTATGGACTGTGCCAAAGCGCTGGGTGCAAGAATTGCAAGACCTCGCAAGACACTGGGTCAGATGAAGGGTATCCTAAAAGTCCTTCTGCCGATCCCTCTGCTGATCGCCGTACCAACGACAGCCGGTACAGGCAGCGAGACGACACTGGCTTCTGTCATTGTCGATGCAGAGACCAGACATAAATATGCGATCAACGACTTCCCGCTGATTCCAAAGTATGCAGTGCTCGATCCGACAGTGACGCTGTCCCTGCCACCATTTATCACTGCAACGACCGGTATGGATGCCCTGACCCATGCGGTTGAGGCTTATATCGGCAACTCTACAACAAAGGGAACCCGAAAAGATGCGCTTCGTGCCGTGAAACTCATCTTCGAAAACCTGGATACCGCTGTTTTTGATGGCCAGAACAGAAGAGCCAGAAGAAACATGCTGGTCGCTTCTTTCTATGCAGGTGCCGCCTTCACAAAGTCCTATGTCGGCTATGTGCATGCAGTGGCCCATTCCCTGGGTGGTGCCTACAATGTCCCTCATGGTGAGGCGAATGCGATTCTTCTCCCATATGTCCTTCAGGTCTATGGACCGGCCGCTTACAAAAAGCTCAAGCATCTGGCGATCGCTGCAGGCGTAGCGACGAGAGAAACGCCTGAGGAAACCGCAGCTGCGGCTTTCATTGAGGCTATCCGCGACATGAAGAAGCGCTACGGTATCGGCGACACGGTACCGGCACTCAAGGAAGCAGACATTCCAAAGCTGGCGAAGTATGCCGACAAGGAAGCTAATCCACTCTACCCTGTTCCTGTTCTGATGAATGCCTATGAACTTCAGGTATTCTACTACATGATTCTTGAAAGATAAAAGGAGGTTCCATTATGCAGGAAGCAGAAATCAAACAGATCATTGACGCTCAGAGAGCTTACTTTTTTTCCGGTGCGACACTCAATGTCAACAGCCGTATTGCAGCACTGACCACCCTTCGCCATTGGATCCTTGCCAATGAGAAGGCGATCGCCGAGGCCGTTCATGAAGATCTCGGTAAGAGTGCTTTTGAAACCTATATGTGTGAGACCGGTATGGTCCTTTCCGAGCTGTCTTACATGCTGGGCCATGTGAGAGGCTATGCACGTGAAAAGAGAGTACTGACACCGCTTCACCAGTATGTGTCCAGAAGCTATAAAGAGCCATCCCCATATGGTGTGGTTCTTATCATGAGCCCATGGAATTATCCTTTCATGCTGACCGTGGAGCCGATGGTGGATGCACTTGCAGCCGGCAACACTGTTGTCGTTAAACCGAGTGCTTATTCTCCGGCAACAAGTGCCCTGATCGCCAGAATGGTGAAGGAGTGCTTCGATGCCCGTCTTGTCAGTGTTGTGACCGGCGGCCGTGCAGAGAATCAGGCCCTTTTAAAGGCCCACTTTGACTATATCTTTTTTACAGGCAGTCAGGCGGTTGGTAAAGATGTCATGAGACAGGCTTCCGAACATCTGACACCGGTGACACTGGAGCTTGGCGGCAAGAGCCCATGTATCGTGGACAAGACAGCCAACATCAAACTGACAGCCAAGCGTCTTGTTTTCGGTAAGTACCTGAACCTCGGCCAGACATGTGTGGCGCCGGACTATGTCTACTGTGACAAGGCCATCAAGGATGAGCTGATCGCTGAAGTGAAGCGTCAGATCAGAAAACAGTTTGGCAAGGATATCCTCAGTAATCCTGACTATGGCAAGATGATCAACAAAAAGCACTTTGACAGAGTCTGTGGGCTGATCGATATGAACAAAGTGGTCTTTGGCGGCCATCGTGATGAGGAGACGCTCAAGATCGAGCCAACCGTGATGGACAACGTGACTTTCGAGGATGCTGTCATGCAGGAGGAAATCTTTGGACCTGTCATGCCTGTGCTGACTTACGATTCCCTCGATCAGGCTATCGAAAAACTGAATGCAGGCCAGCATCCACTGGCTTTATATATGTTCACGACCAGCAAGGCCAATGCTAAAAAGGTGACCAAGCGTGTCGGCTTTGGCGGCGGCTGTATCAACGATACCATTATCCACCTGGCCACAAGCGAGATGAGCTTCGGCGGCTTTGGCGAGAGTGGTATGGGTGCTTACCATGGTAAGGACGGCTTTGATACCTTCACTCACTACAAGAGCATTGTGGATAAGAAGACATGGCTGGATCTGCCAATGCGTTATCAGCCATACAAGGGTCTCTATGACAAGATGATCCATATCTTCATGCGCTAAAAGGAGACAGCCTCTATGAACGAAAATACAGGCAGAGAAGCCTTTATGCAGAAAACAGTGGTGGTATGGCTGGGCGCCATGCTGTGCTGTGCTCTGTGGGGCAGTGCCTTCCCTGTGGTCAAGATCGGTTATCGTCTGTTCGACATCGCCGGTGGAGATTCCGCCTCCCAGATCCTTTTTGCGGGATGCCGCTTTACACTGGCAGGCATATGGACGATCCTGATCGGCAGTCTGCCGGGCAGAAAACTGCTGAGACCATCCGCTGAGGCCATGCCGAAAGTCATCTGGCTCAGTATGCTGCAGACGGTTCTCCAGTATCTCTTTTTCTATATCGGACTTGCCCACACAAGTGGTGTGAAGGCTTCCATTATCGAAGCCGTCAACGTCTTTGTGGCGATCATCGTGGCAGCCCTGATCTTCAGACAGGAAAAGCTCTCCGTCAGAAAGATGCTGGGATGTCTGATCGGCTTTGTGGGTGTTGTCATCATCAACCTGGATGGGATGAATCTGAGCTTTACGCTGACCGGAGAAGGTTTTATTATGTTCTCCACAGTGGCCTATGCTTTTTCATCCGTCTTTATGAAACGTTATTCCGTGAAAGAAAATCCGGTCATGCTCAGCGGCTACCAGTTCCTTCTCGGTGGTCTGATCATGGCAGGTGCCGGCTTGGCCCTCGGTGGTCATGTGGCGGTGCCATCCGCTACAGCCCTCGGTGTGCTGGTCTATCTTTCACTTCTGTCA
>JAZUHQ010000069.1:0-2070 GCA_045641805.1 Lachnospiraceae bacterium | reverse complement strand
CGACACCTGCAAACTTTTCGATGGTCTCATCTGAAAGCCAGAGAGTGATCTCATCGCCTAATTGGATCTTTTCACTGCCATCGGCCTTTTTACCGTTTAAGGTGATATTCTTTTTTCTCAGCATCTTATAGATAAAGCTTTTAGGTGCATCTTTTAAATATTTAGCCAGAAATTTATCCAGTCTCTGACCGCCATCATTTGCGCCTGCTATGACCTTTTGCATGTGAAGTTTCCTTTCCTGAAGGTTTGGAGCGGTCATTTCTGACCGGTTTTGTATTTTTAGAGGACGTCTGTCCGTTTTTCTTAGGACGGTCCTGATGGTTATTCTGATGATTGTTTGTTTTTCCGGATGTTTTGGATGCGGACTTGGCCTTATCTGTCTTCATCTCCTCTTTCATACTCTTTAATGGTCTTGGAGGAATGAGACATTTTGGTCCAAAGCCGATCAGGTCTTCACGTCCGGCTTTTGTGAGTGCTTCTTTGACCAGATAATAATTCTTTGGATTCTTATACTGGATGAGTGCACGCTGCATTTCCTTTTCATGTGGATCCTTAGGAATATAGACCGGTTTCATCGTTCTTGGATCGACTTCAGTGTAATACATACAGGTGGATAAAGTCGATGGTGTCGGATAGAAATCCTGCACCTGTTCCGGCATATAGCCAAGGTCTCTGATGTATTCAGCTAATTGGATCGCATCTTTCATCGTCGATCCGGGATGTGAAGACATGAGATATGGCACAAGGAATTGCTGTTTGCCAAGACGTTCATTCATCTTGGCATAAGCCTGTTTAAAGCGTTCATAAACGGCATTTTCAGGCTTACCGAGTTTCTCAAGGACATTGTCGCTGATATGCTCAGGTGCCACTTTCAGCTGACCACTGACATGATGCTGACATAATTCTTTGAGAAAAGCGGAATCCTTATCTGCAAGTACATAGTCGAAACGAATACCGGAGCGGATAAAGACCTTTTTGACATTCGGAAGTGCACGAAGCTTACGAAGGAGTGCAATATAATCACTGTGGTCTGCTTCCAGCTGATTGCAAGGTTTCGGAAAAAGGCACTGCTTATGTGGACAGGCGCCTCTCTTTAACTGATTTTTGCAAGCCGGCTGTCTGAAGTCAGCAGTTGGACCGCCGACGTCATGGATGTAACCTTTAAACTCAGGATCTTTGGTCAGAATCCTGGCTTCTTCGATGATGGATTCATGACTTCTTGTCTGAATGATACGTCCCTGATGGAAGGTCAAGGCGCAGAAATGACAGGCGCCAAAACAGCCTCTGGTGCTGACCAGAGAAAACTTGATCTCGCTAATGGCCGGTACACCACCCAGCTTTTCATAGGAAGGGTGATACGTACGCATATAAGGGAGATCATAGACCGCATCCATCTCTTCCTGGGATAATGGCATGGCCGGTGGATTCTGAATGACAAACATCTTATTGCCATACTTTTCGATCATTCGCTTTCCGGAAAATGGATCTGTGTTCATATACTGGGTATAGAAACTCTTAGCATAGACCATCTTGTCCTTTTCAATCTCCGCAAAGGAAGGAAGTATGATCGCATCCTCCATAAACGGTTCTGCTTTTTTTGCCTTGAAACAGCTGCCGTGAATATAGGTCACATCAGAGATCGCAAGGCCGCCATCCAGGGCATCCGCCATCTCAATAATAGTGCGCTCTCCCATACCGTAGAGAAGAAGGTCTGCAGATGATTCAATCAGAATGGATCGTTTGACGCGGTCAGACCAGTAATCGTAGTGTCCAAGTCTGCGAAGAGAAGCCTCAATACCGCCGATAATGATTGGGCTGTCCGGATACTTTCTGCGGATCATGTTGCCGTAAACAACGGTTGCATAGTCCGGTCTGTGTCCGAATTCCCCTCCAGGGGTAAAAGCGTCCTGATGACGTCTTTTCTTACCGACTGTATAATGATTGACCATGGAGTCCATGTTTCCGGCGCTGACCAGGGAACCAAGGCGAGGCTCACCGAGGGCTGCTATGCTCTCAGGGTCATGCCAGTCAGGCTGAGAAATTATGGCAACTTTAAAGCCGCGGCTTTCC
>JAZUHQ010000068.1:0-3722 GCA_045641805.1 Lachnospiraceae bacterium | reverse complement strand
TCTTTACCGATACCGGTATCAAAGAACAGTTCATTGATATCTTTTAAACGGCATGTATGCCCATTGATCTTGTATTCACTCTCACCGGAACGATAGACACGTCTGGAAACAGTGACCGTATCATAGTCAATCGCAAGGCTGTGATCAGAGTTATCCAATGTAATGGCAACATATGCAAAACCAAGCGGTTTTCTCAGCTCAGTACCTGAGAAGATGACATCTTCCATCTTAGATCCACGAAGCTGTTTGGCGCTCTGTTCTCCCAGAACCCAGCGCACCGCATCGGCTACATTACTCTTACCGGAACCATTCGGTCCGACAATACCGGTAATACCTTTATGAAATTCAAAAGTAAGTTTATTGGCAAAGGACTTAAATCCCTGTACCTCGATACTTTTTAAAAACATGTTTATCCTCGTGTTTCTTTATTTCTGATAGCCATGATGGCATGGTAGGCTGCATCCTGACCGGCCGCCTGCTTTGTCTTGCCTTTTCCCTGGCCAATGACCTTATCCCCCAGTTTTACCTGCATGGTGAAGATACGAGCATGTTCAGGGCCTGACATATCGATCATCTCATAGGTGATCGGTTCTTTATGATCTTTCTGAAGCATTTCCTGAAGCATGGTTTTGCTGTCATGGAACATCTCACTGCGGGTGATATCATCAAGGACATAGGTCATAATAAAGCTTTTGGCATTTTCAATATCACTGTCCAGATAAATGGCACCAATGACGGACTCCAGAGCATCAGAGAGAATGGAATCTCTCTCTCTTCCACCGCCAAGATCTTCACCTTTACCAAGGAAGAGATAATCACCCAGATTCAGACGTCTTGCACAGAAAGCCAGAGCCGGTTCACAGACAAGGCTGGCACGCTTTTTACTCATGATGCCCTCAGACATATCCGGAAAACTACGGTAGAGAAGATCACTGCTGACGATCTCGAGAACAGCATCTCCAAGAAACTCGATACGTTCATTGTGATGGATCTTTTTCAGTTTATGTTCATTGGCATAGGAACTGTGTGTCAGTGCCAGGAAAAGCAGGTTGTCATCCTTAAACTGATAACCGATGCTGTCCTGAAACTTTTTCAAATTGATTTTTGTCATGCCTACGCCTCTTCTTTTTTGCTCTGTGCGATGGAAGCAGCAATTTTATCAGGAATCTGCTGTTTATTAAACTCAATACACTGTAAAATCGCGATTCTGATCTCTTTTGCCTTGGAACTGCCATGGGCTTTGACAACCAGATGCTTAAGACCCAGCATTGGCGCACCACCATGTTCAGAAACATCGAATGCTTTCATACGCTCTTTGAGCGCATCTTTGATGAGCACAGCTCCGATCTTTGTCTTTAAAGAACTCATCATCGTCTCTTTGATGACTTTCATCAGTGTACCGGATACACCTTCATACATCTTTAAGATCACGTTACCTGTAAAAGCCTCACAGACAATAACATCAACATCACCTGAAGGGATATCTCTTGGCTCAATATTGCCGACAAAGTTGATATCCTCACATGCTTTCAGAAGAGGGAATGTCTCTTTGACAAGCTGATTACCCTTTTCTTCTTCAGCACCAATATTAACGATGGCTACCTTAGGGTTTTTAACGCCCATGACATTTTCCATATAGATGGAACCCATCTTTGCAAACTGTACAAGATTGGATGGTTTAGCATCCACATTGCCACCACCGTCGATCAGAAGGGAAACGCCCTTGTAAGTAGGAATCAGAGGCGCAAGTGCCGGTCTCTCAATACCTTTCAGTCTGCCGACAACTACCTGGCCGCCGACTAAGATCGCACCTGTGGATCCTGCAGAAACAAAGGCATCTGCAGCACCTGTTCTCAGAAGTTTCTGTCCAACGACCAGAGAAGAATCTGCTTTCTTCTTGATCGCAAAAGCCGGATGTTCATTTGGATCGATCACTTCTGAAGCATGAAGCACGGAAACACGTTCTTTATCATAGTCATACTTCTCAAGAAGTGGTTTGATCTGGTTCTCGTCACCGACAAGGATCACTTCGATCTCATTGCTCTCTTTTAATGCATCCATTGTGCCTTCAATGTTGGATAATGGGGCATTGTCGCCACCCATCGCATCTACGACGATCTTAATTCTTTCACTCATTGATTTGTCTCCTTAATATTGATAAGAAGAAAAGCCGTTGCAAGTAAATCTCCACTCAGGAAGGTCTACTTGTAACAGCTTTTCCCGTGAACTGAAAAAACAGTTATCTAAGCCCACTTAGGACATAGTAAACCATCATACAAATCTTATCATTCACCCATGAAAAATGCAAGAAAAGGATAAGAAAACGGCTGCCACCGAAGTGACAGCCTACCTCTCTTTTCTTTTTAACGGAATTGTATCCGGTAATAAGACCTATTAAAATTCGAATTTATCTTTATATTCAGCGTAAAGCTCAGGTAAGATTTCAGCAAGATGTGTATACTCTTTTACATTATGGTATAAGAGAGCACGACCGAACATAAGATCAAATGGTGCATTAGGATCTTCGAACCAGAAACGTGTACGAAGCTCACTGCCACCTTCTACAGGACGAAGGAAATGAACCATGCCAGGTGTGCATACGATCGTACCGTCGAATGCAGCCAGTTTCTCAGGATCAAAACCATAGTCTGCAGGGTTAAGGAAATTCAGGACAAGTTCAGCCATAGGTGTACATTCCATTAATGTCTCCTTAACGTCATGAGTTGTATTCCAATAACGCTCTTTCATGGAAAGTTTGTCATTGAGTGCAATCTCAAGATTTCTTGTCTGGCAGTAGTAATGATCATCCTTATCCCAGATTGCATAACGCATTGGGTCAACACCATGCCATGCAAACCACCAGTCAAACATTTCAGGTGTAACACCAGGCATAAATGTTTTGTTTGCTACAGAAATACCGCCACTTGGAAGCTGGAATACACCAAACTCACCAGGAAGGTAACCTGGCTCAAATAAACGATTTCTGTCTTCAAACAAGAGTGCATCCTCATTATTGAATGTACCGCCAAGAATCACTTTTGCAAGTTCTTCAGGAACAGGTTTGATATCTCTTTCGAAATATTTCATAAGAGGGCTTTTTTTCTGCTCTTCTGTTAAAACAACACCCATTGATTTTACCTCTACTTTCTATTGATCTGTGATTCGTTTATGGTACTCTTCTGGCAAAGATCCAGCACACGCCACCCAGTGCCATGAGACCCGCAAGGAGGTAAATAGCGAACTCATAACCGTTATACTGAATGATATAACCGAGGGCAATGGTCATCACAACCGTACCAATCTGTGTGATTTCATTTCTGAAGGAATTGACAATTGGTACATCGGAAGGGACTTCAGCAATATCAATCGCAGACGCGGTTGTAAGACCGGCTATTGATCTTGGAAGTGTTCCATAAACGATTACATAGATCATCATCATACTTGCAGGGAGATTGGCGAGTAAGAGTAATGCAATCGCACCTGCGAAGTAACCGATAATAACGATTTTTCTCTTTGTTCCAAGCTTGTCAGAGATCATGCCAAATGCAAGCATCGAACCCATACCGATCAATGTGGTATAGCTGTAGATGGAAGCTGCCTGACCTGCTTCCATTCCTTTCATGCAGAGGAATCTTACAACATATGCACTGAATGAAATGGAGACAAGACTGAAAAAGATATAAGAAATATTGACCATCCATCCGGAGGGATTTTTAAACACA
>JAZUHQ010000067.1:0-2388 GCA_045641805.1 Lachnospiraceae bacterium | reverse complement strand
CCCCTCAAGATAAGATTTCCCATTCGAAAGAAGTAAGACCCCTTGAAGACGACGAGGTAGATAGGGCAGAGGTGGAAGGACAGCAATGTCTGCAGCTGACTGTTACTAATCGGTCGAGGGCTTGACCAGGAAGTTGGTTCTTGTTATAATTCAATATGTAGTTTTGAAGGTATGTACTTCAATATACCTTATTCCTCCTTAGCACAGTGGGTAGAGCATTCGGCTGTTAACCGAAGTGTCGTTGGTTCGAGTCCAACAGGGGGAGTTTTTACTTGACGAGTTGAGAGAAATGTGGTAAACTAATCAAGTGATAATTCATGGCGCAGTAGCCAAGTGGTAAGGCAATGGTCTGCAACACCAGTATCCACCGGTTCAAATCCGGTCTGCGCCTCTCAATTCCAAGTCGAAAGATTTGGAATTTTTTATGCCAATCGGCATAAGTTAGGAATATCGCGGGGTAGAGCAACCCGGTAGCTCGTCGGGCTCATAACCCGAAGGTTGTTGGTTCAAATCCGGCCCCCGCAACTTGGAAGATCTGAAATGATTCAGGTCTTCTTTTTTTTGCCTGGATTGGATATAATAAGGAACGAAAAATATAGAAAAAGAAATGACAGGGGAGACCTTCATGGAAGAGAAAAAAGATATTCGGCTGATTGCCCTCGATTTAGATGGCACAACCTTTAATTCAGATAAACAGATCACAGAGAGAACAAGACAGGCGATCATGGCAGCCATCCGCAAGGGTGTGATCGTTATGCCTTCTACCGGAAGAGCCAAAAACGGCCTGCCTGAGAGCTTTATCAGCATACCCGGTGTTCGTTATGCCCTGACCTGTAACGGGGGTTCTATCGTTGATTTAGAAGCGAATGAAGTGGTGTATGGCGACTATGTACCACAGGCTATCGCGGAAGAGGTCGGAGACCTCTTCCTGAAACAGGATGCGATGGTGGATATTTATGTCGATGGTTATTGTCTGGTTGACCGTCGGGGTTATGACAGGCTGATGAATGACTGGACCGATATGCCGGCATGGTTCAGGGACTATGTCAAAGTGTCCCGTGTCGTGGCAGATGATCTGGACGCTGTCATCAAGAGCGGTCAGTATCAGATCGAAAAGATGCTGGCGACTTTTCATGATCCGGCACTACGCCTGCGTATTATGGAAGCATTAAAAACCATCGATGGGATCGCAGTGAGCAGCGGACTGGAGATCAATATTGAAGTGAATGCCAAAACAGCGACAAAGGGACGATCCATCGTCCGGTTTGCAGAAAAAATGGGCATCACAAGAGACCAGATCATGGCCTGTGGTGATGCCACTAATGATTATTCGATGTTGGCCGAAGCCGGTTTTGCCGTTGCGATGGCGAATGCCTGCCCGGAGATCAAAGCGATCGCGGATTACATGACCCTCAGCAACGATGAGGATGGCGTCGCTTACGCCATTGAGAAATTTGTATTGTAATTAGCGGACACTGTCCAGTACCTGGCGGACGATATGCATAACACCGTCTTCGTCGTTGGATAAGGTACGGAAACGACAGGTTTCAAAAAGCTTAGGATGAGCGTTGGCCATGGCATAGCTGAAGTATCCGGTATCCATCATGGACAGGTCGTTGAGATAATCGCCGAAGATCATGGTCTCATCATAGGTGATGCCAAAGTGCTTCTGCATGGCGCGGACACCATTGCCTTTGGAACAGGAATCCAGACAGATATCGATCCATATCTGACCACTGAGTGTGACAAGATAAGGGGCCGGAAGCTGTGAGAGAACCGGCAGGGCCGTCTCTTCTCCACCGAAAGGCGCGCAGACCGTGACTTTATACACCGGTTCAGGGATGTCTTCCACAGAGTGGATCAGGGCAATGCTGTCATCAAAATAGAAATCATGAATGATCTGTTTGACAAAATCAGGATAGGAATCCATGACATAGACTTTTTTCAGACAGGAGTAGACAGGAAAGATGTCGGGAATATCCCGGCATTTTTCAGTTGCCGTCAGAACCTGTTCCTCTGTCAGAGGGACCTCTGTGATCAGTGTATGGCCGTCCACAAGGCAGGCACCGTTCTCTGCAATAAAGACCAGAAGATCGGCCACCGGTGCGAACTGATCGGCCAGTGTCGGATAGGAACGTCCACTACCCACGGCAAAGCGGATGCCATGAGCGGACAGGTTTCGGATCATGGAGAACAGGTCGGCAGGCAGCTGACGCTTACTGTCCAGCAAGGTGCCATCCATGTCGGTGATGATCAGTTTAACCTGATTGAATGTATGCATAAATTAAACCTCGTTTCTAAAAAGGACTGGGTGCGTCCCGCAAAAGGACGAACATCTTTAATGTACCATAATATGGACATGTCGTGGAAGTCGGAGGCCAAGCGGTC
>JAZUHQ010000066.1:0-3943 GCA_045641805.1 Lachnospiraceae bacterium | reverse complement strand
GCTCCCATGGCGCTGATCACGGGAATATGCAGGTCGTGGCAGCGCTTAATAATCTCCACCTTTCCGGTCACGGTATCAATGGCATCCACGACATAATCATAGGCCTCAAATGGAAATAACTCTGCATTCTCAGGAAGAAAGAAGGTCTGGTAGGTGTTCACCTTGACATCCGGATTGATGCTGAGCATGCGTGCTTTCATCACTTCTACCTTATCCTTGCCTACGCTGTCTCTGGTGGCAATGATCTGTCTGTTCAGGTTGCTGAAGCTGACCGTATCGTTGTCGATCAGGTCGAAAGTACCGATACCACTGCGCACCAGTGCCCCCCACACATAGCCGCCGACACCGCCGACACCGAAAATGGCCACTCTTGAGCCTGCCAGTTTATCCATCGCCGCTTTACCCAGAAGCATCTGGGTTCTCGAAAACTGATTTGCCATATCTGATCACAAAACCTTTCTGTGTTTTTCCCTATAACGGAAAAAACGTCTCATGGGACTATTGTATCCCACGAAACGTTTTTTCTCAATCATTTCTATCGGTCTATTTGATTTTCATCAGACAGATCTTATTTGTCCATATCCTCGATCATGGAGAGGGCACCATAAAGAATGGAGTCATCGCCAAGACCAGCGACCTTCAGTTCAACTGTAGGACGGATGGATGGCATACAGTACTTATCAACTTCTTTGACGATCTTCTCAAGGAATGTATCGCCAACAGCTTCCATAACACCACCACCGTAAACAACGATGTCAGGGCTCAGTGTGTTGATCATGTTACCGGTTGCAACGGCAAGGTAATGACAAGCGCGATCGACTGCTTCAACAGCAACGGCATCCTCTGCCTTTAATGCCTTCTTTAAGTACTTACTCTTGAAGACACCATTCTCGATCTTATCGCCAAGCATACTCTCTCTGCCACGGCCAACCTGCTGAAGTACATAAGCAGACATACCCTTCTTAGCGGAGAAAGCTTCCAGACAGCCTCTCTGACCACATGCACAGAGTGGACCTTCAGGATCAAGCACCATATGACCATACTCTGCGGCTTTGAACTTATTACCTGTGAAAAGCTCATCATTCAGGATCAGACCGCCGCCCATACCTGTACCAACGAAGAAACCAACCACATTGTGGTAACCCTTCGCTGCGCCATATTTATACTCACCAAGAACACCAACGTTTACGTCGTTGCCGATGAAGAATGGAACGCCAAACTTCTTCTCGATCGGTGTCTTGATATCATAATCTCTCCAAGGAAGGTTAGGGGAGAAAAGAACAATACCTGTACTGGAATCGATAACACCAGGAGCACCTGCTGCGATCGCATTGATCTGATTCTTCTTGATACCGGACTCTTTGATCATCTCAGCAACAACACTGATGATCACCTGCTCAACGTTAGACTCATCATCGCCGCTCTCTTTTGTTTTCTTCTTCAGACGATAGATGATCTCCTTGTTCTCATCAAAAATCGCACCTAAGATCTTTGTACCGCCAATATCCAGACAAATGTTATATTTTCCCATAATACGTTCCTCCTTAAAGTCTTAAAAACCAAAACTATGTCTCTATTATAAATAAAAAAGTGTTATAAGACAATAACTTTTAGATAGTGATCTGATTGATTTTATCGAGCTCTTCTTTTGTAAATGAAGTATTTCCGATACATCCCACGCAGTCTTTAATCTGTGATGGACGGCTGGCACCAATCAGGACACTGGTGATATCACTGTCTTTTAATACCCAGCTGAGCGCAAACTGGGCAAGGGTCTGTCCTCTGTCTTTAGCCATCTCATTGAGGGCCATGATCTGGGCAAGACGCTCCGGTGTGACATCAGATTCATGGAGGAAACGGCCATCCTTTTTAATACGGCTGTCCTCCGGAATACCATGGATATATTTATTAGTCAGTAAGCCCTGGGCAAGTGGTGAGAAAGCAATGATACCTTTGCCGGCTCTTGGTGCTGCTTCCTTGAGGCCATTATTCTCAATGGTTCTGTTAAACATGCTGTAGCGGTTCTGGTTGATCACAAAAGGCGTATGAAGGTCTTCAAGGATCGCCTTGGCCTTCATCATGGTCACACCGTCATAGTTGGAGATACCGACATAGAGGGCTTTACCGGATCTGACGATCTGGTCCAGTGCCAGCATGGTCTCTTCCAGTGGTGTCTCAGGGTCCATGCGGTGGTGATAAAAAATATCCACCTAATCGAGGCCCATGCGTTTCAGGCTCTGGTCAAGGCTGGCCATTAAATATTTGCGGCTGCCAAAATCGCCATAAGGGCCCGGCCACATATAATAGCCTGCCTTTGTGGAGATCAGAAGCTCATCTCTGTATTTTCCAAGGTCGGACTTTAAGATCTTTCCAAAGTTTTCTTCTGCTGCACCTTCCGAAGGGCCATAGTTGTTAGCCAGATCGAAGTGGGTGATACCAGCATCAAAGGCCGTAAAGCACATCTGCTTCATGTTATCGAAGTCATCATTGTGGCCAAAATTGTGCCATAAACCAAGTGACACGGCTGGCAGCTTCAGGCCTGACTTGCCGCAGCGGTTATATTTCATTTCTGTATATCTGTTTTCTGATGCAATGTAGTCTGACATGATTAGTTTCCTCCCTTTGCACTTCATTCCATGTTATAATAAAGTATACCATTAATCCCCACCACAAAGGTAGAAAATCATGAAGCCAATCAGCGAAAAAGACTTACGGTCCATCATTGATCAATTTCATACTGAAGGCAAGATCTCTGAGATCATTCCATGGGGCAACGGCCTCATCAACGATACCTACAAGATCTGTACAGCCGAGGGCCCTGCCTATCTCATGCAGCGGATGAATGAGGCCAACTATCCGGATCTTGACGGTCTTATGCATAACATCTACCGCGTGACTGAAAAGATTGCGGAGCAGACCTTCTATTTTCTGAAGGATGGAAGCCCTAAACAGGAACTTCGCCTGATCCCGCTCAGAAACGGAGACATCTACTACCGTCATCCGGACCTGGGCTGCTGGCGTATGTACAATTTCATGTCAGGTACTTACAGCATTGAAAAAGCCGATGCTCGTGTGGACATCCTGAAAACAGGTGTGATCCTTGGCCAGTTCCACTATCTGCTCAGAGATTTCCCTGTGGAAGACATGGTCGTCACCGTTCCGGATTTCCATAATCCGAAAGAACATTACAAAAAGCTCCTCCGGGCTGTCTCGGAAAACAAACTCGGCAGAGCCTGTGAAATTCAGGAAGAACTGGCTTTCTTCGAAAGTATGAAAGACAACTATGACCTTCTGAATGATGCTTACGCCCAGGGCCTTCTTCCCCTCCGCGTCAACCATAACGATCCAAAGATCAACAATATCATGTTTGATGAGCGGACCGATGAGCCCATCTGTATGGTCGATCTGGATACCATGATGCCGGGACTTATCGCCTATGATTTCGGCGATGCCATCCGTTCCTGTATGTGTACCGGCAAAGACTATCCTGACATGACCTTCGACAAGCCTGTCTTTGACAGGCACCTGTATCACTTCTACCTTACCGGTTTTATCGAAGGCACTCAGGGCATGCTGACAGCCTCGGAAATGTGGTCTCTTCCGATCGGCGCCAGACTGATCGCCCTTGAAAGCGGCATCCGCTATCTGACAGACTACTTAAACGGCGATGTTTATTTAAAAACACGCTATCCAAAACAAAACCTGGTCAAGTGCAGACTGCACATCAAGCTGGCCAGGGATATTATGGATTTTCTTGAGTAAAGTCCGCAGTCGGACTTTGCATACAAAAAGCGGCCATAATGAGAACGCCTCATTTTGGCCGCTTTTGCTTTATTTAGCTTTATTTAGCTTCTTTCAGTTTTTCCATTCTGGAAACGATCATTGTACAAGCTGCATCACCTGTGATGTTAACGGTTGTACGGCCCATATCGAAGATACGGTC
>JAZUHQ010000065.1:0-3281 GCA_045641805.1 Lachnospiraceae bacterium | reverse complement strand
ATCATCGATCTTACAGCCGCCATCCAGAAGATGGATCTGTTTGTGGTTCTTAAGGACCTGATTCAGGCCGATATACTCAGGACCTGTCTTCTTGTTGGTAAAGTGATCATAGAATGCTTTCTTCTGAAGATAGATGGTCGCATGATCATTGATCGCCAGAAAAGCATCCAGGCCGCCGCCGTGATCATCATGTCCATGGGAGATCACCACTGTGTCTACCTGTGTCAGATCGATGCCCATAGCCTTGGCATTCTGAATGAAGAGATCTGTGGTACCCACATCAAATAAGAGTTTGTGTTTCTCAGTCTCTACATAGATACTGAGACCATGTTCGGCCGGTAAGCCGTGTGCTGCGATGTCTTCAACTAATGTTACTAGTCTCATCTTTTTACCCCTTTTCTTTTTAACCTTTTTCCCCTTTAACCTTAAAGCCGGTTCAGCTTATTAAATGTCATTGGCCAGATTACCCCTGCAAAAACGACCATGACAAAGTAACGAATCGCATCTGCCAGATATAGATCTGACATAAAAAGTCCAAGGACTGCTTTGAGGACAAGTCTGATTGCCATCACGATGGCAAAACCGAAGATCAGTTTCACCAACTGTCCTTTCATGGTTCCCTTCACTTCATAGTGAAGCCATACTGTATCAAAAAGCCATGTGATCACAAGGCCTGCCACTGCTCCGGCCATGGTATAAACCGTTTTAAAGGCATCCGCCAGGTTTTCAGCATCCACGGAGGCAGGATCAAGCCCGTTCACAAACAAAATGGTTCCGTAAGCGATCAGGGCCAGCACTGCAAGAACCGGTGCAAAAAGCCATCGGTGCTTTTGAATGAAATTGAAGACAGGAAGGCCTGCTGCCAAAAGCACGATACCGATCAGAAGAGAGACACATACATCCTTTGGCGTATGTACCCCCAGGTACATTCTTGATAATGCTACCGCTGCGATCAAAAGTCCGCACACAAAACGGACCAGCTTTCTCCTGGAAGTTGCCGCTATGGCACCATAGGTATTGACTGCGATCTGTGTATGACCGCTTGGGAAAGAATAACCTCCCGCTCCCGCTCTCGCTTTCTCAACAATGGAGAGCTTAGGATCCAGAATCCATGGTCTTGGCACCTTGAAGATCAGCTTAAGGACCTGATTGATCTCAAGACCAATGAAACCGATCGTCAGCATAAAATAACCTCTGTGTTTGTCCACACACCAGAGCATAAAAAGCGCGATGATCAGAAAGACCGTCTCGTAGCCGGCTTCCGTAATGATCAGAAAAACCCGGTCCAAAACCGGTGTGCGAAGGCTCTCCAATAAATGTAAAACAGGCATATCTTCACCTCTTCATCTGTGCATTGATATCTTAGAATTCTATCTTTATTATACGCTCATTTTGAGCCGATGCGTGCATTTCCTTCCATGTATACAAAAGAAAAGCGGCCGCCACTCAGGCGACCGCTTGAAGTCATTTCATTGTCTTAGGTCATCATGACATAGAGTGCCACAACGATCATACCGACACCAAACATCAGTAAACTGAATGCCACACTGGCAACAAATACACGTGATGTTTCTTTGACGATATATTCTTTCTCTGCCATTGCAAAGATGTAATTCTTTGTATCCGGATTCTTTCTGTGAATGGTCTTGTTGAGGATATTCACGAAGAAGTTCATCACGGAACCGATGATCACAGCTGTAAAGTAGCCATGGTAGGAAACCTTGGAACCCTTGAGCTGTCTGTGGGTTGTCTTTCTCGCAAGAAGGACAATACCATCGAGGAGATAATCCATACATCTGCAGAAGAAAACAGAGATTGCAGGAAGGATCTTCATGACAACAGGCTCATAGATGAGTTTAAGGAGATCCAGTACTGCAGGCCAGCGATTCATATAAACAGTCTCGCCGGACTTTGTCTTCACCAGCATCCATCCTCTGATGATCACGATGTAGATGAGAGCACCGATCACGATTGAGTAGATACCACCCTTCAGGTTGGCAAAGGAGAAATAATGCACTGCATGCTCAGGAGATTCACCAAACATAAAGCCCTGACCCATATCTGCCAGCTTGTTCATAGTCATGGTTGGCAGGAAACCAAGGATTGGAAGCACTGTTGCTGTGATCGCAAGCACTGCTGCTGTCACCTTGTTGCAATACTTCTTCTTGGCATCGAAGGATGCCTGAATCTTCTCATCGTTGTTCTTCTCAATGAAGACAGCGATAAAGAGTTTTGTCATGTAAGCGACGGTCATCGCACCTGTGATGATGAATAACCACTCGATGGTCTTAAAGAGACCCACCGCGCCATGGCCTGTAGCCATCGCGAATGTCACTGCGCCTTCGTTCTCCTCAAGGAGTTCGATGTACTCTACAATACTCTCATGGATGAGTGTTTTACTGATATAACCGTTCCAGAGAGGAATACCGCCGATACCGAGGGAACCCATCAGGAAAGTGTACATGAGGAGTGGTTTCTTACGACCAAAACCTCTGATCTCGTTCAGGTTCAGCTTATGCAGGTTCATAACAACAACACCGGCTGCCATAAAGAGAACCAGCTTCAGGTTGGAATGGTTGAACATATGGAGGATGGTACCTCTGACTGCCAGTGCATTGTGATGTCCCAGGAGACACTGCATGGCAATACCGATAAAGATGAAACCAAGCTGAGACATGGAAGAACATGCCAGTGTACGCTTGAGATCCATGGAGAATACGGCGAGTACACCACCCATAAAGGCTGTGATCACACCAAGGATCAGGAGAATGAATCCCCAGTATCCATTGTGGAAAAAGATACGTGAAGAGATCACGATGGTACCAAAGATACCTGTTTTTGTGATAATACCGGAAAGCAGCGCACTGGCAGGTGCAGGTGCCACAGGATGTGCCATAGGCAGCCATACATGCAGCGGATACATACCGGCTTTGGCACCAAAACCAAAGAGGATACAGCCGCCTGTAATATAGAGCCATACAGCTTTCTCAGCGAAGATCTCATGGCATACAGGAAGGATCTCATCCAGCATCAGGGTGCCTGTCACATGGTACAGCATGAAGATACCCATCAGGGTGACCATACCACCAAGGACTGCTACTGCAAGATAAACACCGCCGGCTTCCATAGCATCCTTCTTCTCTTCATGAACAACGCATACATAGGATGCCATGGACATAATCTCAAAGAAGATAAATGTGGTGAAGAGGTCGTCGGAAAGGAAGACGCCCATTGTTGCACCGAAAGTCACCAGCAGGAAGAAATAATAGCGGTTTCTGTTG
>JAZUHQ010000064.1:0-7348 GCA_045641805.1 Lachnospiraceae bacterium | reverse complement strand
GATGTACCGTTCTCGAAAGTCCGATCGGTGTCCAGATCGGGTGTGATGATACCAATATGCTGGAGCCGGATCTGGTTGTGGTATGTCAAAGGGAGAAGATC
This sequence comes from Lachnospiraceae bacterium, assembly GCA_045641805.1. Taxonomy (GTDB): domain Bacteria; phylum Bacillota; class Clostridia; order Lachnospirales; family Lachnospiraceae; genus Coprococcus_A. Next base: position 7,247 of record JAZUHQ010000064.1, on the reverse strand, counting down.
AGAAAATCCTGTATCTATGGGGCGCCCGATTTTGTTTTAGAGGTCTTGTCTCCTTCAAATCGCCAGCTCGAAATGACAAAAAAACTGGCTAAATATGCAGAGAACGGTGTTCGGGAATACTGGATCATCGATCCGGTGAAGCAGGTAGTGGTCGTTCATGCATTCGAAAATTCGGATTACTTACCTGTGGTTCATCCTTTAAAAGGTAAGCTTCCTGTAGCGATCAGTGGAGGGGAACTTGAGATTGATCTGGACCAGATCAGAGAAAGCATCCTGCGCGATCAGGAAAGAGCATAATTGCATATAAAACTAGCAAAGAGCAGTCACAGTGACTGCTCTTTGTTAGTATATGCGCGAAGCAACGAGCCAAGGTCAGTGCTTGCACATGACATTGGCGACTGCCGCGAACAAAAAAACTCGCAAAGCGAGTTTTTTTGTTGGGCATTTAAAAAATAAAAGGAGAGGACAAAACCAAGTATGCGTATACTCTTGTCTGAAGTCATTGTATCACGAAGATAAGGATTGTGGTTATTCGGAAGACATATGTGCTTATGCAAAACACAACATGACGATTTCACAAACTTTTTAGGAAATGCTTCTGACGAGTTAAGAGATGCATAGTATAATAGATGCATCGTGAAAAAGAATGAAAAAAGAATCTTGCATTTCTATAAAAATATGAGGTTATCGTTATGAAATTAGAAAGTTTATTAAAAACAGAAGCTGTGATGGCGGAGGTCCGAAAGGCTGTCATCGGTAAGGAAGAATGTATCACCAAAGTCATGGCAGCCATGCTGGCAGGTGGACATATCCTGCTGGATGATATCCCGGGCGTAGGTAAGACGACGATGGCGCTGGCTTTTTCTAAGGCTATGGATCTGAAACAGAACCGTATGCAGTTTACACCGGATGTGCTGCCGGCAGATATCACAGGCTTTTCCATGTACGATAAGCACAGGGATCAGTTTGTCTACCAGCAGGGCGCTATCATGTGCAACCTGTTTCTGGCTGATGAGATCAACCGAACATCCCCAAAGACCCAGTCCGCACTTCTGGAAGTCATGGAAGAGGGCTGTGTGACCGTGGATGGTGTTTCACATAAGGTGCCGGAACCATTTGTGGTACTGGCAACTCAGAACCCTGTGGGCAGTGCGGGTACTCAGATGCTGCCGGAATCCCAGGTGGACCGTTTTATGATCTGTCTGACCATGGGCTATCCCAAGCCGGAAGATGAGCTGCTGATCCTTCAGGGAAAAGAAGGGGGCAACCCGCTGGACCGAGTACAGAAGGTCATGGATGGACAGGCACTCCTGCAGATTCGCAGTGAAGTGGAGCAGATGTATGTCCATAAGGCCATCTATAATTACATCATCCGTCTTGTGAACCAGACGAGAAATCATGAGATGATCGAACTTGGTATCAGCCCGAGAGGCACGGTGGCTCTGGCAGCCATGGCCAAGGCAACGGCATGGCTCAGAGGACGCAAGTTTGTCTATCCGGAAGATGTCGCGGATGTCTTTAAAGATGTGGCTATCCATCGTATCCGTCTGAATGCGAAAGCACGTATCAATCATGTGAGCACGGCGGGTGTGATCGAGGAGATCCTGACAAAGACAGAAAGACCAACCGTCAGAAAAAAGAAAGCGAGAAGTGAGGAATGATCATTCAGATATTCATCTGGCTTCTGATCACAGGTTTTGTCAGCTACGAGATCACCCTGTATAATAACGCGGCGATCTCTGTAGTAGCGGTGATGCTGTTGCTCATCCCCTTTGTGGATCTTGTCGGTTTGATGATCGGTTCTGCGGGCTGTCAGGTGCAGATGCAGATTCCGGTGCCGGTGGCGGAAAAGAAGGGGGAGATTTCAGTAAAATTCTCTCTGTCAGGGGGCAGGAAGTTCTTTCTTGGTGGCTGCCGCGTGCTTTTGAAAATAGAAAATCTCACGGAAAAGGTTTCCCAAAAGAAAAAGATTTCGCTGGGAATAAGTGCTGGTAAAGAGCCGTCGATCGTTTACAATCTGAGGGCATCTACTTGTGGAAGAATCCGTGTGGAGACGGAAAAAGTCCTTGTCTATGGCCCTTTTCATTTGTTCTGCAGAAAGAAAGCCAGTCATCAGTCGGAAACACTCACCTTTCTTCCGGAGATCCATGAAGCTTATGTGTCTGTTTCCAGAGGAACCCGATTCTTTGCAGGCGAGACGGATGATTATGAGCCTAAGGCAGCCGGCCAGGATCATTCTCAGATTTATCAGATCAGAGAATATCGTCCCGGTGACAGACTGCAGATGATCCACTGGAAGCTGACGGCAAGAAATAATGAACTGTATGTCAAGGAAGCTTCCGAACCGGTGAGTTATAGTGTCGGTCTCTTTATGGACCTGTGCCAAATTGAAAAAACCGGCACTTTTGGAACGGAAGGGATGATAGAAAGCATCCTCTCCTTGTCCAATGCCCTGCTGGAAGAAAACTGCCATCACTTTATTTGCTGGTATGATGCGGAAGATAAGCATCTGATCAAGAAAAAGATCGACCAGATCGAACATATATATGAAGCGACGGAATATCTGCTTCAGATCAGACCCTATAAGGAAAGGGTGGATCTGATGAGTATGTATAAAGAACAGTATCCTTACGGTCTTTTTGCGACCGATATACAGATCGACCTTTCAGGTAAAGTTTATTTGAGAGGCCAGGAGGCAGGGGTACTCAATCAGAATAAACTGAAAGAAGATATTGGACGTCTGGTATTGACCGTGTGATCGAGCCGGACACATTGAGGAAATCATGTCAGAGAAGAAGAGGAGAAAAGACAACTTCATATCGATCAGACCCGAGGAAAACAAAAGAGAGCCTCTTTTTTATCTGCTTCATGGGCTGTTTTTGGGAAGCTTTGCCTTTTTTGCCTCCCTTTGGTTTCTGGATATCCTTCATGCATGGATGGAGGGAAGATGGCTTGCGATTCTGTGCCTGGCTTTGACGGTGGCTTTTGAGCTGGCAGCTCTTTGGGGATTTCTGCCTCTGCTGCAAAAGTACATTCCGGCCGGTGCCGCCCTCTTGGCCCTGATTCTGAATCACTGGGTTTTTGAAGGAGGCAAATATCTGTATGCTTGTTTTGGTAAAGTGTACAGCCGTTATTATCATGTGGCGGATCCCGCAAGGAACCTTCATGTTGAAATGAATCAGGCATGGCTGCTCATCGCGCTGCTCTTAATATTGCTGATCCTGCTTTGGGGATCCCTGTCACTCAAGGGTCGTTTCAGGAAAGGACCGCTTTTGATTTTCGCTTTTCTTTTTGCAGCATCTCTTCTTTTAGACAGTTTTCCCAGCCTTCCTTGCAGCGCAGGTCTTTTCATTGCCAGCCTTCTGATATCGGGTATCAGCGGGCAGTCGAAAAGTGCCGGACAGTCTGAGCGGCTTTCGGTCTACGCTTTCAGAGTCGGTCTTCTTGTGATGCTGGGTGCCTTTGCATGTGCCACAGCAGAACAAGTGACGGATGGCATGTTTGGCATGGAAGTGAGTGGCCTTGATGATTTCCGCACTAAACTCTATGAAGCGACCATCAATCATAAAAATCCTTTGCTCAAGGCAGACGAAGGTAAGATTACCTATAACGAACCTGTTCAGTCCAAAGAAGAAGAGCTGGTCGTGACTGCTGACCGCCAGCCGGAAGCACCGGTTTATCTCAAGGGTTTTGTGGGTGAAAGATTCGATAATGCCAGTCAGAGCTGGAAAGCGGTGGATCCGGATGCGTTCAGAGCAGAATGTGAGATTAAGTCAGGGGACAACCTGTCTTATGAAGATTACCAGAGAGAAATTTCTGCTCACTTGTATTGGCAGCTTCAGTACGCCGATTGTCCGGAGTGTAATTATCAGGTCAAAAATATACGTGCGGATCATGCTTATGACTGGATTCCCTATGGTGTATGGACCGGTGATATTCATATGGAAGGAGAAGCGGTTTATAAGTATGGATCCGATGGCGATGTCGCTGGCTATCTGATGCCGGATACGAAAAGGCTGGTCGAATATCTGGAATCTAACGGAAGAGAGATTCCTTATGATGCGGTTGCACAGAGTGAAAACGATTATGTTTATCATCATTTCACTTATGTACCCGCCGCACAGAATTACCTGAACAATGCCTATTACAGAATCAAAGGGGTGATTGGAGATGGCGCGTCTCTGAGTACCTGGCTGGAGGCGATCCAGGAGGATTTTGACAGGAGACTTACTTACAGCAAGGAAGCCCAGAAAACGAATGGTGCAGAGGAACTGATCGACAATTTCTACGGAGTGACCAGAAAAGGATACTGTATTCACTTTGCTTCCGCAGCGACCATTCTCCTTCGTATGGCTGGTTTCCCTGCCCGCTATGTGACAGGTTATGTGGCCTGGCCCTATGATTTCAGGTATGATCCTGAGATAGGAGGTTATCGGGCATCCCTGACCGGTGAACGGCAGCATGCCTGGACGGAGGTTTACGAACCTTCAAGTGGCACATGGATGCCTGTGGATCTGACGGTCAGTCATTTCGATAGGAATGCCAGTCCGAATCCGGATGAGGGACAGGATATAGATGAATCGGAAACCGCTCCGGGAGAAACAGAAGCTGAAGATACACAGACTTCGGAAGTGTCATCGGAATCTCCTGAGACCCTGCAGGCAGAGACAAGAAGTCCTGACAGTCAGACATCAACAGGTGGTTTGGATGATACGGACCTGACGGTCAGCGCATCGAAAAAAACGACACCTGCAGTCAAAATGCTGATTCTGATCCTTCTGGCAATGGGAGGTGGCATTGGTTACCACTTTTATAAGAAGAAAGCCCAAACGGCTGGTTTTTCAGAAAACAGCAAAGATAGACAGAGAAAGCGCCAGGTCAGCCGAAATGAGAAGCTGCTGTCGATGCAGGAGGAGATTGCACTTGCCCTTCAGAAGAAAGGACTGAAAACGGATCCAAAGCTGGACGACTGGGCTTACGCTCATTGGCTGGCGGAAGTGATTCCGGACCTGACAGAGGAAGAGAGTATGGCTCTCATGACGGCCATGTATGAAGCAGCCTTCGGTGATCAGGAGATCGACGATGCGACCTATAAAGCGTGCGAAGCCATCTGTAAGAAGATCTGCAGAGAGGATGGCACACAAGAATAGATTTCCGGAAAGAACAGAGCATGCGCGTGCTCTGTTCTTTTTGTTTATACTTTTTTTAGCACTCTCGGCTTGACAGTGCTAAAATCATGGAGTATAGTACAGGTATAGCGAATGTTATATATCGTATAGAACAAGCGAAACAACATGTTAGTCGAAGGAGGCAAATACATGGATTACAATAAAATGACACAGAAAACGATCCAGACCATACAGGATTGCCAGAAGCTGGCCTATGAGTATGGTAATCAGAGAATTGAACAGGCACATCTTCTCTATGCCCTGCTTGATCAGGAAGAGAGTTTGATCGACAGACTCCTGGCCAAGATGCAGATCAACAATGAAGGCGTGAAGGTGCAGGCGAAGAAACTGGTTGAGAAACAGGTAAAGGTATCCGGCGGCAACGGACAGGTTTATTTATCTGATCATTTAAACCGCACACTGGTGAGAGCCGAAGAGGAATCCAGACAGATGGGTGACGAGTATGTTTCCGTTGAGCATCTCTTCCTGGCTCTGATCGAAACAGCGGATCCGGATATCAAACTCTTATTCAGAAACTTCGAGATCAACCGCAATGCCTTTCTGACAGCCCTCTCCACAGTGAGAGGCAATCAGCGTGTGACTTCCGATAATCCGGAAGCAACTTATGATTCACTCAATAAGTATGCAGAGGATCTGGTAGGTAAAGCCAGAGCCCAGAAACTGGACCCTGTCATCGGCCGTGATGATGAGATCCGAAATATTATCCGTATCCTTTCCCGTAAAACAAAGAACAATCCGGTACTCATTGGTGAGCCTGGTGTTGGTAAGACGGCTGTTATCGAAGGTCTTGCCCAGCGTATTGTCAATGAGGAAGTGCCGGACAGCTTAAAGGATAAGAAGATCTTCTCTCTGGATATGGGTGCGCTTGTCGCAGGTGCCAAGTACAGAGGCGAATTCGAGGAACGTCTGAAAGCCGTTCTCTCAGAAGTGAAGAAGAGTGAAGGTGAGATCATCCTCTTTATCGATGAGCTTCACCTGATCGTGGGTGCCGGTAAGACAGACGGTGCCATGGATGCCGGCAACATGCTCAAACCGATGCTGGCCCGCGGTGAACTCCACTGTATCGGTGCAACCACACTGGATGAGTACAGAAAGTACATCGAGAAAGATAAAGCCCTTGAGCGTCGTTTCCAGCCGGTTATGGTAGGAGAACCAACCGTCGAAGATACCATCGCCATCCTCAGAGGCCTCAAGGACCGCTACCAGGTATTCCACGGTGTCAAGATTTCCGATACAGCCCTTGTAGCGGCTGCAACCCTTTCCAACCGCTATATCACAGACCGATTCCTTCCGGATAAGGCCATCGACCTGGTGGATGAAGCCTGCGCCATGATCAAAACAGAGCTGGATTCCATGCCAACGGAGCTGGATGAGATCAACCGCAAGATCATTCGTCTGAAGATCGAGCAGAATGCCCTCTCCAAAGAGGATGACAAGCTCAGTCTGGAGCGACTTGAGGTGATCAACAAGGAGATCGCAGATCTTCAGGAAGCTTTCGACAGCAAGATGGCAAAATGGGATCAGGAAAAGAACGGTATTACCGGTGTGCAGATGCTGCGTGAGCAGATCGAAGCCTTAAAGGCAGAAGAGGAGATCGCTATCCGTAACGGTGATTATGCCAAGGCCGGTGAGATCGAACATGTGAAGATCAGACAGCTTCAGGCTCAGCTGGAAGAAGCAGAGCAGAAGTCTGTGGACAATACAGAAAACTCTCTGCTCAGAGACCATGTGACAGAGGAGGAAATCGGTAAGATCGTCTCCAGATGGACAGGTATTCCTGTAGCCAAACTGACAGAGAGTGAGAGAAATAAGACACTTCATCTGGACGAGCAGTTACACAAGCGTGTGGTTGGTCAGGATGAAGGTGTACAGAAAGTAACAGAAGCCATTATTAGGTCCAAAGCCGGTATCCAGGACGAGAACAGACCAATCGGTTCCTTTATGTTCCTTGGACCTACAGGCGTCGGTAAAACAGAGCTTGCCAAATCCCTGGCAGAGAATCTTTTCGATGACGAAAACAACATGGTCCGTATCGACATGAGTGAGTACATGGAGAAG
>JAZUHQ010000063.1:0-2317 GCA_045641805.1 Lachnospiraceae bacterium | reverse complement strand
AGATCTGGGTGTTCGATACACTGAAGGATTGATGGGAGAAATGCTGTAAGGATTGCCCTTCGGCGTTATGACCGGTTATGATCGGTATGCGCACAATAGAATATATTTAGAAGTCGATAGCTTATTTCAGCTGTCGACTTTTCTTTTTGTAAACAGATCCTGGGAGTCCCATTTTGTGACAGAGATGCATGATACAGTTTTCCTATCAAACAATAATCCCTTCGGTAAAGATACCGAAGGGATGGATAGGAGACAAAAATGAAGGATGTCAATACAAAACCGATCGTCAGGGTCAATGAGATCCTGGGTTCTGTCGGATTCGAGAAATGGGATAAGGATCCAAGTCTGAATGAGAGACCGGAGGTCCGTCTGGGGCTTTCCGCTTACGTGAAATCAAAGAACTCCTGGGACAAGACCGAGAGAGTGGAAGCCATTGTCGGATCTCCCATAGCGGTAGCGGTGGAAACACCCAGTACCATCTATGTCTGTGATGACAGTGCGATCAGTTATCGGAGGGAACTCTCAAAAGCAATGGAAAGATAAGCTTACCTAAGCAGCTCATCCAGGAAGTAACCTCTGGAGAGGGCTCGTTTACCGGCTCCATCTACTACCACGATGCGGATGAAACTGTCTTCCTTCTTGCCATATTTCAGAGTCTGTTCTACATAATTCTTAAGATTGAAGGTGGCTTTGTTGACAGGGACGCCGTTTCCAAAACGGAACCGATCGGCATAGCGACGCTCTGTTACTAAAAAGACTTCAGCGGCGTTGGGACAATCAACCGTCAGTTCTGAGGTTTCCTTGTCAAAGGAGATATCGTTGATGATAGGCCCCCAGGAAGCATAGACATCCCCGGTTCTAAGTGAGTCTATGACATCTTCGTAGGAGAGGGAGTCTGCTTTGACATAGGTGGCGGCACCGCAGTAATCCCTGGTGTTGTGTCCATCATCCGATGCGGTGGGGAAACAGTGTTTCTTCAGAGAGAGGAAATCATGGTATACATGGTCATCGGCATCCATGTTCCAGCCAACGACATAACAGCCGGTGTTGAAGGTTTCTACAAAATCTGCCCCTTCGATGCCGCAGTAGTCAGGGAACAGCTGGGTAGACCAGTGGGGATGACAGTAGGTGACCAGAAAGCCATGCTTGTGGGCATCCTCGATCATGGCATTGACGCAGTTTGCGTCATAGTCACGAGGACAGTTTCCTTTGTAGTAGTCCTGGATATAGTTCCTGGCATTTCTGTTGGCGAAGTCCGGATTGGGCCAGGGGTAGACCCTGCAGTCTTCTTCCGGAGCAATGAGCACCAGATGATAGGTCTTAATGAAGTCATAGGGAACATCGCCCAGATCTTCGTTGAATTCATATTCCATGGCGGTCAGAGCCAGAAAGACTTCATCGGTCAGTTCCGGATGGGGTACCATGATATCGTGATCGGAATAAGCGATGATACTGTAGCCCTGAGACTGGTAGATATTCTTGATCTCTTCGGGAGTATGGTGTCCATCAGAAACGGTGGTATGGTTGTGGAGATTGGCTTTGTAAAAGGATCCGTTAGAATGGAAGAGACTTCTTTTCATGGTTTTTTCCTTTCTTTGCAGGGAAATGCACATTTGGGGTCAGAGCATATCTGCGTAATACGCAAATGGGGTCATATTTTCTCGGACAATTCTTGAATGTATGCAAGGATCTTTGCTACCTGATCGGTATCAGCAGTGAAGTAAGATCTGACAAGCTGAAACAATTCCGGATCATCTGCTTCCGTTACGACATATGAAGTGACAGAGGGAGAATCGGATTCACCGATCAGGTATTCATAGGAAGTCTGGAATACCTTGGCGATCTCTTTAATGACCTGGATGGAAGGGGTTCTATCACCGGATTCATATCGAAGATAGGCAGGCTGTGAAACACCCACACGTTTGGCAGCTTCCTGTTTGGTAATTCCGAGCTTTTTTCTGCATTCGATCAATCGATCTATTTTCAAAATGTTGTTTTCCATGTTAGGTTTACCTCCATAGTTGAAGTATAACACAAGCTTTATACCAATGGAATATTAAAAAGAGCTCAGGCTTGCTTTCAACAATATTCTCCGATAAAATGTTAGCGGAAGAAAAGACAAAGAGATTGAAAGAAGAATACCAGTTTCCCATCGGTAAGAGGTTTCAAAAGGAGGTAAACATCATGTGCAACATCAGTCAGGCATTGCATAGTGATTTGAAAGACGAAATCAAGGAACTGAAGCAGAAGGTTACATACGCTGAGACAGAGATTGCAAACGCTCAGAGGGAAAGTGCGATGAAGGATGCTCAGATCG
>JAZUHQ010000062.1:0-9125 GCA_045641805.1 Lachnospiraceae bacterium | reverse complement strand
GAGGCGCAGGATGTCAGAGATGTACAGAGAAGAATGCAGAGCCATTGAGAATGCTCAGTTTGAGGCCTTTAAAAAGGAGTACGCTTCACGTATCGAAAAGATTGGCAGCCGCCGTCTGGTCTTCAATAAGGAGGAAGCCTGGATGTATGCGGAGCCTTATGATTATATAGAAAGATATGCTTTTGAAAACCGTATGATCAATACGCTGACCGCTCTGCCGGTTGTGCGTGCGGTTCATGATGGTCAGTACAAGGATGCCACCATCCGCAAGGACGGGGTGGAGTACCGCCTGCCTTATGTGAATCACTGTCTGAGTGTCTGCAGAACCCTGATGAACTATCAGATTCCGCTGGACCATGATGACATGGATGTGATCCTGGCTTCTGCCCTGACTCACGATCTGCCGCTGGTCATTGCGGACAACCGATTAAAGTATGCCATGGAAGATATCTTCCAGCTGGATCATGAGGTCTATTACATCGTCAAGATGATGGCTAAGAAGGAACTTCTGATTCCGGAGAATGAGCAGAAGGCCTTTATTGAAAGAGTCCGTCAGGATAAGCGTGCCCTGCTTGTCCGCCTGGTTGACCGAAGCAACATTATCGAGCATCTCCATAAAGTATCCGTCTGGAGAGCCAAAGAATATATTCAGAATACACGTATGGTCTATCTGCCACTGTGTATTTACGGCATTATTCATTACCCTGAAAATGCCAATATCTTTTCCCTGCTCATGGAAAAACTCAGAGTTCTCATCGAGGCTTCTGAGATCCTCATCGATCGCTTCGAAAAGAGAGAGCTGGAGCTGGCGGGCGAGATCCTCCATCTGGAAGAAGAGAATGCCTGGATGAAGGATGTGCTTAGGTCAGCAGGAGAGGAGATCTAAATTGTTTTTCTTGGGACAACAAAAGACCAGGTGCATGGCACCTGGTCTTTTGCTGTCTCTATGGACTTAAGATTTATCGGATGATTATTTCTCCATGTAAGTTCTCTGAAGGATCTCCTTGGAAAGACCGATACGGTTTGTCTTGAAGTGGAAGTAAGGTCTCTGGTCGATCTGAAGGATCTCAACAGGACGCTCATGTCTTTCAAGAGCAGCATCTACCTGACCGCGGATATCAGCAACCGTGTAGCCGTCCTTAAGAACAACGTACATGTATGGGAGGAAGTAGGACTGATGATCCTTATCAGGTACATTGACAAAAAACAGATCGTCGATACCTTCGATCTTAGCATCGGCTACCTTGTTTTCCATAGGCTGGATCCAGAGATCGCCACCGCCGAATCTTGGGGATTCACCACGAGTCATCATGTAGATAACACCGTTCTCATCCATGCGGCCGATATCGCCCATATGGAGCCAGAGATCGCCATCAGGATGACGACGGATAACCTTTGCTGTCATTTCAGGATCGTCGTAACCGAGCATTACGCCAGGACCCTTCTTGCAAAGCTCACCAACTTCGCCGTATTTCAGCTCTTCTGTTGTGCCAGGCTTGAATACGGATACAACAGACAGAGGCATTGGAACGTTAACCATACCGTTACCATACTTGTATGGAGCCATAGGCATTGTTACGTTTGTACCAGCCTCGGAAGAACCGTAACCACATGTTACACGGCCTGGTACGTGATGCTTCTCACACCATGCATAGAGGTTCTCAAGCTGCTTGTTGTTGAGCGCTTCGGAACCGGCACCTGGGGAGTTGAAGAAGGATGCATCGAAGTCCTCTGGGATTCTCTTGCTTCTCATAACAACTTCGCAGAAGTAAGGTACCATTGCCCAGCCATTTGGACGGATACGCATGAACTCAAGGTCAACATCTGTTGGTGCACAGTATGGGGAGAAATAAGTAATGTTGTCGGATGCCATTGGAAGTACCATCATACATACAACAACGGCAACAAGTGCTGGTGGAAGAGCTGCTGTCATCCATCTTGGACGCTCAGCACCGCCTGCAGCCCAGAAGTTCATCTGAGAAAGAACACCAACCATGTTTGTTGCGGAATGAATAACCTGCTTGGATGGGCCTGTTGAACCGGATGTGTAGCAGCGGAAGAGTGGACGCTCAATGTTCTCGGAAGCTTCAACTTCACCAACGTAAGCATCGCCCATAGCAAGGAACTGATCATATGTCATTGTCATTGGGCCTTCAGCTGGTCTGCCATGATAGTATGTATCAAGGTTCTTCAGGATGTAATCTGGAACCTCTTCCGGGTTTGTGCCGTGAAGAGGATCAAGAAGGATAACCTTCTTTACGCCTGCAGCGTAAACATATGTGGAAAGATCACTCTGGGAAAGGTAAGTGTGGGCAAACATAACCTTAGCGCCGGATTTGCCTACAGCTTCAGCATTCTCGGAAAGTGTGTTATCTCTGCAAAGAAGAGATGCACCGATCTTCTCAGCTGCAAGAAGAAGGGAAATGAACTCAGGAACGAAATGGAAGAAGCAAGGAATCTGATCTCTCTTCTTGAAACCGATTGCCTTAAGAGCCTTAGCTGCTCTGTCTGCCTCGTCGAATACCTGACGGAAAGTCTTTGTTGTGCCATAGTAGTTGATGGCAACAGCATCCATGTCACGAACACTCTTCTCCATGTACTGACGAAGTGTGATCTTCTCGTACTTGATCATGTTCATGAGCATATCTGGGTAGAACTGCATCCATGGACGGTCAATGCTGGCGTAGCCTGTTTTAACTTTTGCTTCACTCATTGTAAAAATCTCCTTAACTTTATATTTGAATAGTTATATATGCGAATTACTTTGAAACGCTATGTACCTAGAGTATCAGAAGATAAATGTGATAGGGAGTGAGGCAGTTGGAAAAGTTTGGCACAAAAGTGTGGCATTATCGAAAGTCTACTCAAAAAAGACTCTTTTGGCATGCCTGATGCCTCAAAAAAATCAAGGATGAATCATATGTGATTCATCCTTGTCAATTATGTTGTATATAATATTTTTTTAAAAATCAAATGGTAATCCCTGATGCAGCGCTTGAGACCCTCGAGGGCATCGCTGAAGATCACGCCGCCTTTGGTGGCTTTTTGACAGTCCATCCAGAGATTATGGCGCGCAGGTCCATCTTCCACAGGAAGATCGGTGCCAAGAAAAGCGCAGATCTCGCGTGTGATCTCGTACATGGACCGGGTGGTCTCACAGCCAAAGTTGTAGGCACCGCCGGGAAGATTGATCACAGCATCCATGGCATCGGCCACTTCTTGCAGGTAGGTGATGCCTCTGTACTGACGGCTGCTGAAAGCAAGCGGCTGCTGATTCTTGATAGCCGCCATCAGATTCAGCAGATAGTTGCCCTTTGGGGAGATGTAATCATACATCCACTCTGCACGGAGCATGACGGCATCAGGCTGAAGATCCAGCACTCGGTTTTCCATCTCGATCTTGTGGCCGGCGTAGATGTTGGCCGGGCAGACACGGTCCTCCGTGTAAGGCCCTTCCTCTTTCAGACCACTGTAGACCTGGTCTGAGCTGAAGCAGATCAGTTTCCGGTCTTTGGAGGCTTTGGCCAGATAGAGCGGCAGGAGGACATTGGCTTCATAGGAAGCTTCAGGATCCTTTTCACAGGTTGGGATATCGGAGATAGCGGCTGTATGGATGATGACATCCGCCTGGCTCTCTTCTACAATTCTCTTTACCTGATCTTCGGATAAATGACGAAGAGACGGTGCAGACACCGCCTCTGGATAAGCTTTCAATAAACGGCTGCCCACGAAACCGTGGGCGCCTGTAAGAAGTATTTTCATATTGATTACATTCTGATGAGCTCGTACTCTCTGGAACCGAGACCGAGTCTTTCTGCATGAGCCAGTGTTTCCTTGTATCTGACATTTGGATTGGAATCCAGGAAGTGGTCATGGTGGTGATGCCAGTCATGCTTAGCCAGGTTGTCAGAAAGCTGGGAGTTTGGCATTGGTGTTGCTGCGAGACAGGCATCGATACAAGCCTGATCCAGTGCAACCGGGTCGAAGGATGCGAACATACCGATATTTGGAAGGATTGGCGCATCGTTCTCGTTGTGGCAGTCACAGTTTGGAGAAATATCCAGAACCATGTTGATGTGGAAACATGGACGGCCATCGACAACAGCCTTTGTGTACTCAGCAATCTTCATACCGGTTACATCTGCAGTATTGTCGTTAATGTTAGCAATGGCATCAAAAGCACATGCACCGATACAACGGCCGCAGCCCTTACAGATATCATTGTTGATGATTGCCTTGCCGTTCTCGTATGTGATCGCGTCGGAACCGCACTCCTTCGCACAGCGCTTACAGCCGACACAACGATGCTCCTTAACGATTGGCTTGCCGTGGTTGTGCATATGCATCTTACCTGCACGGCTGCCGGAACCCATACCAAGGTTTTTGAGCGCACCGCCGAAACCTGTCAGCTCGTGGCCCTTGAAGTGGTTGAGGGAGATGACAACGTCCGCGTCCATGATCGCACGGCCGATGTAAGCTTCCTGACAGTGAACGCCGCCCTCAACAGGAACAGCAACGTCGTCTGTACCTCTGAGACCGTCTGCGATGATCACGTGACAGCCTGTTGTGATCTCATTGAAACCGTTTTCCTGGGCGCAGTCCAGATGCTCAAGGGCATTCTTTCTGGAACCGGGATACAGTGTATTGCAGTCTGTGAGGAATGGTAAACCACCGCACTCTTTGACAATGTCAGCAACTGCTTTCGCATAATTTGGACGAAGGTAAGCGAGGTTGCCAAGCTCACCGAAGTGGATCTTGATCGCTGTAAACTTATGATCAAAATCAATCTCTTTCATGCCGGCCTTGATGCAGAGCTTTTTAAGCTTTGAAGGAAGGCTGTGGCCGATTGTTGTTCTAAAATCAGTAAAATAAACTTTTGCCTTTTCCATGATGTAAAACTCTCCTTATATACATGTGTTTAATCGTATACACGGTTAGCATTATAGCAGAAAAGGCTTTTGCTGTACAAGCGGTATGTTTAAAAAGTCAAAAAGAGCCATTTTCTGTACCCCCTTTTGGCAGGGCATGGTATACTGATACAGATGAAAAAAACAACGTGAGGTATGACATATGAAACCAACAAAAGAATTAATGAAAAAATACGCAGATCTTCTGGTCCATACAGGTGCCAATGTACAGGAAGGTCAGGTCGTTCTCCTGAATTGTGGTGTTAAGGACCACGAATTTGCCTGCATGCTGATGGAAGCCTGCTACCAGGCCGGCGCTAAAAAGGTCAATATCGACTGGATGTGTGATCAGCAGTCCAGACTGAATTTCCAGTATGCGGATACGGAAGTGCTCGCTGAAGTTCAGACATGGGAGGAAGAGAAGATGAAACAGTGGCTGGTAGACTACCCTGTCCGCATCTTTATCGAATCCGAAGACCCGGATGCACTGGCAGGACTGGATGTTGAAAAGATCGCAAAAGTATCCCAGGCGAAGGCTGCCCTTCGCAAGCCATACAGAGATGCGATCGATGGCAAACATCAGTGGCTGATCGCAGCGATTCCTTCCGAGGCTTGGGCCAAGAAGTGTTTCCCTGAATTATCCGAGGAAGAAGCCGTGGACCGTCTCTGGGAAGCGATCTTAAAGTGTGTCCGTGTCAGCGAGGACAATGATCCGATCGCGGACTGGAAAGCGCACACAGACTTTATCATCGGCAAGGCAGCATGGATGAATGAACAGCATTTCACATCTCTTCACTACACATCCTCCAATGGTACAGATTTTACCGTTGAACTGATCCCTGATGCGAGATGGGAAGGTGCCGGCAGCAGCAATTCTAAGAATGGCGCTTACTACATTCCAAACATGCCGACAGAAGAAGTCTTTACCTCTCCTCTGGCAGGCAGCTGTGAAGGTACACTGGTCTCCGTTAAGGCGCTTTCCTGGAACAGTCAGGTGATCGATAACTTCTCCATCACTTTTGAAAACGGCCGTGCGGTTTCCTGTAAGGCAGAGAAAGGCCAGGAGATGCTCGAGAAGATGATCGCCATGGATGAGAATGCAGCCATGCTGGGTGAGGTTGCACTGGTACCTAAGGAATCCCCTGTCAACCAGTGTGGTTTCTTATTCTACAATACTTTATTCGATGAGAATGCCTGCTGTCATATGGCACTGGGCTCCGGTTTCAAGATGGTTCTGCCTGAGGGCGATGACATGTCCTCCGAGGAAGCCTTTAACCGTGGTATCAACAGCTCCATTATCCATGTGGACTTCATGGTAGGTGCGGACGATCTGGAGATCGTCGGTACAAAGGCAGACGGCAGCCAGGTACAGATTTTCAAAAATGGTACATGGGCATAAGTCAATGGACATTGAGAGATAGACGAGGAATAAAAAATGGCAAATCACTTAACAATAGGCGAAAATGTCTGGATGGCGCCGGATGCAGATGTGGTAGGTACCGTTGAGATCGGAGACCGTGCATCTGTCTGGTATCATGCAGTGATCAGAGGCGATGAGGCACCGATCACCATCGGTGCGGAAACCAATATTCAGGATGGTGCAGTTGTCCATGTGGATGAAGGCATGCCTTGCATCATCGGCCAAGGTGTAACCGTAGGACACAATGCGATCGTTCATGCCTGCAAAGTAGGCGACAATACCCTGGTCGGTATGGGTTCGATCCTCCTCTCCGGTTGTGAGATCGGCAAGAACTGCCTGATCGGTGCCGGTTCTTTAGTGACCGGCAAGATGAGATGTCCGGATGGACAGATGATCATGGGTTCTCCTGCAAAGATCATCCGCCCTCTCAATGAGAAGGAACTGGCTTCCCTGATCGACAGCAAAGAAAACTACCTCCATCTGGCAAAGATGAACCTGGAAGAAGCGTAAAACAAGACTTTGATACGAGGTGCAAGGATGCAGTTTATCATTACAGCCTATGATGGAACAGATGAAGGTGCTTTGGAAAGACGCATGTCTGTCAGAGCAGAGCACCTGGAAAATATCAAAAAAGTAGAAGAAACCGCCAAGGTGGTCTGTGCCGGTGGCATGACCAATGACCGGGGACTGCCGATGGGTTCTTTCCTGGTGATGGAGTTTGATACAAGGGAAGCCTTTGATGCTTACCTGGCCAGCGAGCCATACGTGGTCCACAAAGTATGGCAGGATATTCATGTGGAGACCTGCAGCGTGGTGATCGTAAACAACGAGATGGTTGGTAAGTAAAGATGATCATTCGAAAAAACATCACGATGCAGAAACTGAAAAGGGACAGAGAAGTGATCCTCTATCTTCCGGATGATTACGCCAGCTCCGGCAAACGATATCCGGTCATGTATATCAACGATGGACAGAATGCCTTCTTCGACGAGGCCGCCTATTCCGGTGTCAGCTGGGGCTTTCTGGATTATGTCAGAGACAGACAGCTGGATATCATCATGGTCGCCATTCCATGCAACTTTGGACCATGGATGCGTGAGTCGGAGTACGGCCCATGGGTGACAGATCTGGCCATCACGATCCACGAGACGGGTAAGCCCGAACCGGGACTGGGTGGCGAAGGCATGGACTACGTGGAGTTTCTGCGCACGGAGCTGAAGCCATGGATCGACGCTGCCTTTCCGACAGATCCTGAGGATACAGCCATCGTCGGCAGCTCGGCCGGTGCCAACATCTCTTTCTATGCGGCCCTCAAATATCCAAAGGTATTTAGGAAGTGTGCGGCCCTCTCCAGTGCTTTCTGGTACTATCCGATGCAGTACGAAGCCATGGCCAAAGAGGCAGACCTGACCGGTCTTGAATGCCTCTACTTCGACATCGGAACCAATGAAGGTGTCGGCAATGAATTTTTGACCAACCTTTATAAATATACAAATGAGAGGATCTATGAGATCCTGAAAAACAATGCCATGAACCGAAGGATCATCTTCAGGGAATATACAGGTGCCATCCACAATGAAGCAGAGTGGAGACGGCGTGTACCTGTTTTTATGGACTTGTTTTACCGTCAAAAGCGATCATAAGAAAGAAAAACCCGGATACGACTGGTATCCGGGTTTTTCTTTGTCTTATGTTAATTGTCATTCAGATAGAATCGGTAGCGGTCAGCGTTGATGTACTGGTGACCGATATGGATCAGCTGGCCCTCACTGTCAAAGATCTCCGTGTGGAGGAAGAAGAGCGGGTCTCCTTTGCTGACCTTGAGTAAGGCAGCAGCAGCGGCATCGGCTCTTACGATATCCAGATAGGAGTTGGAGGAACTGGTGACGGAGATGTGATATTGGTTTTCAAGAAGCTGATATAAGGAACCGCTAAGGTCCTCGTTGATCAGGAAATCATATTTAGGTGACGGATAGTAGTTGTTTTCCAACATGACCGGCTCTCCATCTGCCAGTCGGATGCGCTGGGTATAGACATAGGTTTCGAAATCCAGGGTTTCCTCACCTGGGATTTGTGAAGCGCTGACGATACTTTTGCCGATGATCATGCTGGAGGCAGTCATGTTGCTGATCTTGCATGCCTGGGAAAAGCTCATCAGATGTTCCATTTTTCTTTTGATCTTGCCGGCCCTGACATAGGTGCCTTTGCCATGTTTCTTCTCGAGAAGCCCTTCTTTGCAGAGTTCTTCAACCGCACGTCTGACCGTGATACGGCTGACGTTAAACATATCTCTCAGCTCCGGCTCGGCGGGGATACGTGATCCTGGCTTATAGGTGCCATCCAGGATCCGGTTCTTGAGCTGTTCTTGTATAAAATAATATAAAGGGGCTGCCCCTGTCTGATTGATGTCCATTCTTATTTCTCCCTTTGGTCTCATTTAAATATAGCACATTTGCCTGCTTCTTTCAATTCATGAAGCAGGGGTTTGAAAGTGCATCTTAAATGAATAAAAATGCAAACAGCGTCCATATTATTCTTGATAAGGCCCGATTGGGGTGCTATATTTAGACATAGAGACGTTATAACGTCTCTATGTCATAGTTCAAAAAGGAGCGTTAATAATGAATATGAAAGCGTTGGCTGAGTCTTTGATCAGCGAAAAAGGCATGATCAGAGATGTTTATTTTGTGGCATGCGGAGGATCCTTAGTCGATCTTTATCCGGGATACTATTTTATTCAGTCTGAGTCAATGACCATGCACTCTGCATGGCTGACAAGCAAGGAACTGGTGACGACC
>JAZUHQ010000061.1:0-2911 GCA_045641805.1 Lachnospiraceae bacterium | reverse complement strand
CGTCTCATGACATAAGCACCGCCCTGGCTTGTGCCTGGAAGGAATACATTTGTTTCAAGTAATTTTGCCTCAGCGATCGCCATCTTTGCGAAACGCTCAGCGTTTGTTGTGCAGTCAGATGCTTCCTGATAAGTTGCATAGAACTCACCAAGTACCTGCTGATAAATCTCCTCGGATACGGCATCGTAATCCTCAGCAGCTCTCACACCTACAAGACCATTGGAAGGTGCTGCATCCTCGCCATCTTCTGCTTCTTCTGTTTCTTCAGCTTCAACTGCTTCTGTATCGTCCTCAACCTTTGGCTCTGCTGTGTTGCCACCACATGCTGCAAGAGAAGCGACCATAGCTACAGTCATGAAGCCTGCTACTAATCTTTTCTTCATAGTAACCTCCTTCTTAAATTTTTCGCCTATGGCAGTGTTTTCTGATTCTCCTCCTGATTTTTACCCGACCACACTACCATGCTAAAGTATCTGTCTAAAAAAGAGAATGGTCCCATATGATCGGACCATTGCACTTCTTTGTACAAGATTGGTTCAATTATAAACTATTATGCAGGTTTTATCAAGGCATCCTTCATTTTACGCAGAAATGTATACAATTTGCGACATAAATAAGGCCGGGTTCAAATGACCCGGCCCTTAAAACCTTTAGATGTGATTAGTGGTGGAACAGACGGATGCCTGTGAAGCTCATCACCATACCATATTTGTTACATGTATCGATAACCTGATCGTCACGAACGGAACCACCTGGCTGAGCAACGTACTTAACACCGCTCTTATGTGCTCTTTCGATGTTATCGCCGAATGGGAAGAAAGCATCGGAACCAAGGGAAACACCTTCCATCTGGTCAAGCCAAGCACGCTTCTCTTCTGCAGTGAAGACTTCCGGTTTTACCTTGAATGTTCTCTGCCATGCACCTTCTGCAAGAACGTCCATGTATTCATCACCGATATAAAGATCGATGGCATTGTCTCTGTCTGCACGGCCGATCTTGTCAACGAACTGAAGGCCAAGTACCTTTGGAGACTGACGAAGGAGCCAGTTGTCTGCCTTCTGACCGGCAAGACGTGTACAGTGGATACGGCTCTGCTGACCGGCACCGATACCGATAGCCTGACCGCCCTTAACGTAACATACGGAGTTGGACTGTGTATACTTCAGTGTGATCATCGCGATGGCAAGGTCGATCTTTGCCTCTTCAGGAAGATCCTTGTTCTCTGTCACGATATTGTTGAAGAAATCCTTGTCGATGTTGAGCTCGTTTCTGCCCTGCTCGAATGTGATACCAAATACTTCCTTGTGCTCGATTGGAGCAGGAACGTAGTTTGGATCGATCTCGATAACGTTGTAGTTACCTTTCTTCTTAGCCTTTAAGATCTCAAGTGCTTCAGGCTCGTAACCAGGAGCGATGATACCATCGGATACTTCAGGTTTGATGAGCATAGCGGTTGCTACGTCACAAACATCGGATAAGGAGATGAAATCACCGAAGGAAGACATTCTGTCTGCGCCTCTTGCACGAGCGTAAGCGTTTGCAAGTGGAGTGAGTTCTACATTCTCATTGACCCAGTAGATCTTCTTCTCTACATCTGTTAATGGAAGACCAACTGCAGCACCTGCAGGGGATACATGCTTGAAGGATGTTGCTGCAGGAAGACCTGTTGCTTTCTTAAGTTCGCTGACTAACTGCCAGCCATTGAATGCATCCAGGAAGTTGATATAACCTGGTCTGCCGCTTAATACTTTAATAGGAAGTTCGCCCTCGTTCATGTAGATACGGGAAGGCTTCTGATTAGGATTACAACCATATTTTAATTCAAGTTCTTTCATGGATCTTAAACCTTTCTTCTATATATAATTAAACGTTCTTGTTAACGATTCTGGATTCGTATTTACCTGTTGCGATATCGATGAATCTTGTGAAGAGGGAAACCTTGTTGTCCTCGTTGAGGTTCTCCCAGATCATCTGTGTCCATGTGTCGATATCTTCAGCATCTACAGTTACCCATGTTGGCTCACCTTCAAAGCTTGGAAGTGGGTTGCCATCACCCATGTATGTGTGGATGAAACGACCTTCGCCGGCAACAGGATTGCTGTATGCGAATGTGTAACGGTTGCAAGCATCCGGATTACCGTTGTTGCTCTTAAGAATGGACATCGCGTAATTGTAGCTGCCATTCTCTACGTGCATGATACCGGAAATACGAGGTGTGTAGTTTGGTGCATCCGGCTCAAACTCACGGCATCTTAAGGACTGCTCAAATGTCAGCTGTTTGTCCATGCCATCATAAATTGTATCTGTCTGGTCGCCGTTTGTAACGATTGTCTTGTTACCAAGCACTCTGACTGGTGCGTAGATGATCAGACTTGGATCTTCTAACTTGGATGGGTCAAAAGCCTGTGTGCGGATACCTTCGCCATCTTCTACGAAAACACGGTTTCTGCTGTTGGAGCTTCTACCCATAATGAAGTAAGCTGTGACAGCCTTCTTGCCATCTTTGGAACGGCCGATGATAATGCCACGGCCAGGGTATGTTGTTGCGGAAAGTTCTTTACTGATTTCAGTGATCTGCATGCCGGATACCTCCTGTATATTTGCTTATGGATCAAGTTTCTGTGCCCAATCGGCACTTTCGCAGTTTTGCTCATTTTACATGTTCATTGTAGCATGGCCCGCTTTAAATAAGCAATATTGCATTTTCATAATCATCAATAATATTTAAAACTATTTTTATAAGTTTTGCTAAAACATGTCGAAGGCGCCTAAGGTCACCCTTCCTCCCTTTCTGCTGTCGTTAACAGACATTTTCGGAAGAAAAAAAGCGGACTGACGCTCATCGTCAGTCCGCTGTATCTATAATCTCTATGAATTTTAGTATGCCTTACCCCAGTAAACCATCTTTTT
>JAZUHQ010000060.1:0-2452 GCA_045641805.1 Lachnospiraceae bacterium | reverse complement strand
GTAGATTTACCGGCACCGTTACCACCGATAACAGTAACGAAATCGCCGTCCTCAAGTTCAAGTTCAATACCCTTTAATGCCACCTTTTCATTGACTGTACCGGCATTAAATGTTTTCCAAATCTTATCGATCTTAAGCATTATGCGTTACCTCCTCTTTTAACTGGTTTTGAGAAATACTTAGCTTTCCAGTAAGGAATTGCAAGGAAGATCGCAACAACGATTGCGGAGAACATCTTAAGAAGGTCAGTGTCAACACCAAGCCAGATAACTACCTGAAGAACAAGATAGTAAATGATGGAACCGAATGCGATACTTAAAAGCTTTAATGCAAAGTTTCTGAAGATCTTACCAAAGATCGCCTCACCGATGATGACAGCGGCAAGACCGATAACGATGGCACCACGACCCATGTTGATATCTGCGAAGCCCTGGTACTGAGCAAGAAGTGCACCGGAAAGGGCAACGAGGCCGTTGGAAAGCATCAGACCAAGAACGATGTTTGTCTTTGTGTTGATACCCTGTGCTCTGGCCATCGCCTGGTTACAACCTGTTGCACGAAGGGAAGAACCAAGTTCTGTGGAGAAGAACCAGAAAAGAACTGCGATCAGAACAACGATGATGATGGCTACGATAAGAATCGTGTTCTTGAAAAGAGGCACATTCTTGATGTAACGAAGGGATACTAAAAGGCTATACTTGTCAACATTGATCGCCTGGTTAGCTTTACCCATAACCTTCAGGTTAACAGACCAGAGACCCAGCTGAGTTAAGATACCTGCAAGGATAGCAGGAATACCCATGAATGTATGGAATACACCAGTCACAAGACCTGCGATCATGCCGGCGATCAGCGCAACAAACATGGAGATCCAGACATTGTTGCCGGCCTGCATCATCATGATACAAACGGCACCACCTGTACAAAGGGAACCGTCGACAGTCAGATCGGCTACATCCAGAATTCTGAATGTCAGATAGACACCGATGGCCATAATACCCCAGATAAGACCCTGGGCACAAGCACCCGGAAGTGCATTGATAAGTGATACAATACTCACGTTTAAATCCTCCTCTTTATTAACACAGATTTAGCGAGAAAGAGGCTTTCCCGCTATAATCCGCAAAATATCTTATTTGTATTCTATACTATTCTTCGATAGCAGCGTACTCGTCTGTAACTTCGATACCAAGAGCTGCACATCTGTCTGCAACATACTCTTTTGTTACGTTTGGAGCAAACTCAACTGCCATGCCGGAGATATCTTCGCCCTGAAGAATTCTAGCGCCCATCTGACCTGTTGTATATCCAAGGTCATAGTAGCTGATAGAAAGTGTTGCGATACCACAACCCTTACAGATACCTTCCTCACCTGCTACGATAGGAACGCCTGCTGGCTCTGCGATGTTGTTGATGATCTCAGTGTTTGCAGCAGCTGTGTTATCTGTTGGAACATAGAGTGCATCACATGCAGCACATGCATTTGTTACGATTGTAGCGATATCATTGGAGTCAGAGAATGCATAGTATTCACATGTGTAACCAAGAGCCTCAAGTTCAGCCTTGATCACATCTACCTGATACTGGGAGTTTGCTTCTGCTGAGCAGTAAAGTAAACCGATTGTCTTTGCATCCGGTAAAAGCTCTGCAAGCATAGCTGCCTGTTCGCTAAGAGGTGCAAGGTCAGATGTACCGGAAATGTTGCCGCCGACTGTACCTGTCCAGTCATCGATCTCAAGTGCTGGCGCATAGTCTGTGATGGATGTACCAAGGATAGGAATTTCGTTTGTGCCTGCAGCAGCAGCCTGAAGGGCTGGTGTTGCGTTTGCAAGGATGAGATCTACATTTTCAGCAACGAAAGAGTTGATGATTGTAGAACATGTATTGGAATCGCCCTGAGCGTTCTGCTCACTGAATGTTACAGCATCACCAAATGCTTCTTTGAGTGCATCTTCAAAACCCTGTGTTGCTGCGTCAAGTGCTACGTGCTGAACGAGCTGACAAACACCTACGTTGTAAGTTACATCGGAGCCGCCCTCTTCAGGAGCTTCTGCCTCTGTTGCCTTCTCTGTTGCAGGTGCTGCAGGAGCTGGCTCCTGCTTGGAACCACATGCTGCAAGACCTGCAGCCATAGCCATAACCATACCTAAAGCGATAACCTTTTTAATCTGTTTCATAGTAATCCTCCTAAATAATCAAAGATTGTCTCAAATCTTTGTGCATGAAGTTATTATATTACTTTAAAGTGAAAAAATCAAGATAACAGATAGGGTCCATCGAAAATATAAATACAACGGGTGACACTGAACCTGTTTTTTAATCGAGTATGTACTGCACAAAAAGACCTGAGATTCTTGGAATCTCAGGTCTTTGTCAGCTTATGATTCAATTATAAAGTCACATCCATGACAGCTTTAATTGTATGCATTCTGTTTTCAGCTTCATCAAAAAC
>JAZUHQ010000059.1:0-9784 GCA_045641805.1 Lachnospiraceae bacterium | reverse complement strand
AGTGCGGATAAGGCCAAAGCCCTCCTCAGAAGAGTCGGTCTTGAGGAGAAGGCAGATGTCTTTCCTAACAAGCTTTCAGGTGGTCAGAAACAGCGTGTGGCAATCGCAAGAGCCCTTGCCATGAACCCTGAAGTCCTTCTTTTCGATGAGCCAACATCCGCCCTCGACCCTGAGATGGTCGGAGAGGTTCTGGAAGTCATGAAAGAGCTTGCCAAAGAAGGTATGACCATGCTTGTGGTTACACATGAGATGGGCTTTGCAAGAGAAGTATCTGACAGAGTTTTCTTTATCGATGAAGGTGTCATCGCTGAAGAAGGCAAACCAGCGGATGTCTTTGGAAACCCTCAGTGCGAGAGACTGAAAGTCTTCCTCAGCAAAGTATTATAATCTTTATCTTGAAAGCAGCGGCAGCAGCCGCTGCTTTTTAAATTCCCTCATATGAAAATTGAAATAAGCATACGAGATGTGATACAATAGGAATAATTTAGATGTATTGACATTTGTTGTTTAAAACTATTTTAGAATTGAGATAAGGATGAGAAAAAGCGATGAGTTCCAACTACTTTGAATGGGAGACCTTCCATAAGGATTATCCAAGTGCAGAATTTCCGATTGACTCCATGGGTGAGATTTTCCTAGTATTGCCGAAAGAAAGAAACATCTGGTTTTCCAAGGCATGTGCCAATCTTGTCTTTGGTCACGATAAAAATAGCCATCATACGAAGCTTACCTATGATGAGATCGGTGACTATTTTTCAGAAGAGAGTGTCACCATCATTCGTCAGGAAATTTCCCGTTTACAGGAAGGTTATATCAAAACCATCAACACCCACATCAGTATCAAGCAGGACTATGCGAATTTAAGTGCAGTGGCGCATATCTACAAGATCCAAGAGGTGGATGCACTCTTTGGTTTCCTCTACGTGGATTATGAACCGATCAAGGAGTATGAGAAACAGTTAAATGATACTATTCAGCAGCTGAAGAGAGCCCAGGATATCAATGAACTGATCCTGGAAGGCTCCGCCGATTATATCTATCAGCTGGATGTTGTGAATGACGTCTGTACCTTCTCATCAAAGGCGACAGAGGTTCTGAACCTGGATACACCGACCTTTAACAATGCCATGAACCGTATCCTGGGCTTTATCATCCCTGAGGATCGTTCCGTCTTTTTAAATTCCTACACACCATTCTTTACAGGTAAGTCCCAGTACCATACCGCTGAGTACAGATGTATTACCAGATCGGGAGATATCATCTGGATCTCCTGCCGTGGTAAGGGTATGCATGACGAGAATGGCAGACCCCTTCTCATTGCGGGTTCTCTGATGGACATCACGGAACAGAAGAAAAATGAATCCAGAATTTCTGAGATGATCTACGTCGATGAACTGACTGGTCTTGGCAATCAGCGTAAGTTTTCATCGGACATTTCGGACATCCTGAAGGATAAGAATGCCAAGGGCAGCCTCTATTATGTCAATATTCGTAAGTTCAAAGTCTTCAATGAACTTTTCGGTCAGCAGTTTGGTGACCGCGTACTTCAGGAGTTTGCCAAGATGCTCCAGCTGTATTTCTACGATGCAGCTGCAATCTACCACATCAGCGGTGATGAGTTCCTGATCCATATGAACCTCACCGATCAGGATGCGATCCGTGCGGACCTGGCCCCATTCTTACACACACTGACCATGGAGCAGCAGATCGATGGACGCAGAATCTATATTTCTGTTTACATTGCTGTACTGACCTATCCTGTGGATGGTAGTTCCGTGGAAGAGCTGATCAATAATGCCAACAAGTGTCTCTACCGTCTGTCCAGAGAAGAGTACAACGGTGTCTTCTTCTTCAGCGGTACAAAGGGTGACGATCTGACCAGAATGTTCAATCTGGAGACCGCCCTGAGAAATGACATCCAGAACAACTACCAGAATTTCCGTGTGGTTTACCAGCCGATCGTCAAACTTGAAGACGGTAATGCCAGATGGGTTGGCGGCGAGGCGCTGCTGAGATATTCCAACGCCCTTTTTGCAGATGTCAAGCATATGGAAGTGATCCATACACTGGAATATGCAGGCTTATTCGTGGAAGTCGGCAGATGGGTTGTCAAACAGGCGGCTAAAGCCTGCGCAAGCTGGAGAAAATATATGCCGGAAGCTTCCGTTCATGTCAACGTGGCAGCTCAGCAGATCGCAGATCCGGGCTTTGTAGACTTTGTTGAAAAGGTCTGCCAGCAGGAAGGCATCGACAATTCATCCATGCAGCTTGAGCTGACTGAGACATCCCTGATCAAGAACCTGGAGCTGACTGCCCTCTTCTGTAATGACCTTCTCGGCAGAGGATTTGGTATTGCGCTCGATGATTTCGGTTCCGGATATGCAGGCTTCCAGTACTTAAGAAACCTGCCGATCACACAGATCAAGATTGACAGAGCCTACTCTACCCGCATTCATGAGGACAACTATAACCAGGTCGTTGTAAAATTCCTCTATGAACTGGCCAAGGACAAAGCGCTGGAACTTCTGGCTGAGGGTGTTGAAACCCGTGAGGAACTGGACATGTACAAGCAGCTGGGTATCAATCTGATTCAGGGCTTCTATTTCGAAAAGCCACTGGAAGAAGATACATTCCTTGCAGAGTGTGCGCAGAAGAGTAAATCCTTAAGTGAATAAAGAAAAGCATTAAATAAGCGTACCAGGTTCGCATGCATATATGCAAACCTGGTACGCTGTATTGTTGTGTCGATTCTATTTATAAGGTGCCAGATTGGCGATACGCAGGCTGTCCATGATCAGCTTGCGTTTTGTTTTTTCGTCCATCTTTGGAAGCGGCCAAGGAATGTAGTCATTGTGAAGGACTTTTTCCGGAAGGTTTGGCAGCTCATAGATCTTATCGATGTGCTCGGATGGAATATCAACCCACTTGCCCTGAAGTGTCTGCACGACGCGGCTGACGATCATCTCTACTGCGGAGAGTCCGAAGTGGACAAAGGTCTTATTGCGGAGTGTCAGCAGAGGGAAGGCCGTATGCATGGAGGCTGTAGCGGCCAGCATACAGGTGGATGGGGAACAGCATCCGGAAGCCTTGTAGGCGGCAACATCCTCAAAACGGGAAGCACAGTTGCCCAGTGTCAAAAGTGGGATACCGAGATTTCGGATCTGTGTCTCATCGTAGGCCTTGGCATGCTTGTCGAACCAGTAACGCTTTCCGTCGATCTCCACACCGGAACCGATAATGACGGCAACTGTATCGGTGGACTTACCTTTGGCTGCATAAATGATATATTCATAGCCGGAACGGAGAGCGTTGAGGCATCCGCCGTCACAGGCCATTTCAAGTTCTCTGACAAGGTCAGGTGTCACTTCGGAGAGAGAGGTGATCTTTGGTGCCTGAGGCAGGGAATGTCCTGCAAGGGCCAGAAGATTCGGGAAGACTTTGGCAAAGTCTTCATCCATCAGGGAGGCGACTGCTCTTCGGAAGTGGAAAACCGGTTTCTCACCAATGACTTCAATACCCTCAGGGCCAAATCCGCGCTTCTCAGCCTCTGTGATGAGAGGAATCGTGGCAGGATCAATGCCCATGATCTCAGTTGCAACGCGGTCTGTAGCGACAGCATTGACACCGGATACGATCACGTGACTATCGACAGGATCGACAGGGGCCGGGGTATTGCCTTCGCCGGCGATGATACCATCAATCAGGATCAGGTCCGGCTTGAAGAGATAGAGCAGATCAGCCAGCTTCTGATTGATGCGGTAATTGTGGTTGCGTTCACGAAGGGCATATGGAATGGTGCCCATGGCATTCTTGAAACCAAGGGTAACACCTGTATAAATGTTGGTTTTCATTTTAGGTACGGAGACATAACAAGCCTTACCGTCCACGATATCCTGGTAGAGATCAGGAATATAAACCTCTTTCATGACCTCCGCCTTTGGCAGCATGTAGCGTACGACAGGACGCATTTCAAGCGCAACGAGTCCGGTGCCATGGTACTTGGCGATACGGTCGTAGCCGGCGTTCTTAAAACTATTACGTGTAGGCATTGGCTTGCCGGAGGATTCTGTGACCACGATTGGTTTATTGTACTTTTTCAGATAAGCGATCACGGCATCAAACAGACGAGGGTCTGTGGACTCCGGATAGTCCGCGTCTTTCATACCACTCTTGTGGTAGACAGAGACAAGATTCGGTTTAATATATATCGTTTGGCACTTACTAAACTTATCTGAGAAATGCACTCTTTCATCAAGGTCATCAAGATTCTGCTGCACAGCGTGATAGATGGCTTTCACATCCCGGCGGTTAAAATAGGCCGGTGTACCATAATTTTTTGGCAGTGCAACATAATCCTCTCGGAAGTTGATATCGTCTAATCTAGTAATAACAACAGGTGTCTTCATCCCATTCATCTCCTGTAAAAGAAGTCTAAAAATATTTTATCGAGAATCAAAATAAACGTCAATGGAAAATGCTCTTTACCTATGTAAAAGAAGGAGAAAGAAAGCAGAAGAGAATATTTATAGCTGCATAGGGATATACAATTCGCTTAATTCTCCTTCCAATGCTATAATTGGTTTATATGGTACTAAAAGAAAGGAATGAACCGTTTGATATGATCTATTTAGATAATGCGGCAACAAGCTATCGTAAACCCCAGGTCGTGATCGATACGGTCTGTGAAGCTCTTAGCGGAATGGGAAATGCCGGCAGAGGCGGCCATCAGGCATCGATGGATGCAGCACGTCTGGCCTATGAGACCCGCTGTATGCTCTCAGACCTCTTTGGCGGGTATGGGGCGGAGAATGTTGCCTTCACAGCGAATGCCACGGAGGCACTGAATATCGCTATTTCCGGATTGTTTGGTCCGGGAGATCATGTGATCACGACGGCACTGGATCACAATTCCGTGCTTCGACCACTCTATCGTCTGGAGGAAGCAGGCATGGAACTGACGATTGTTCCGGCAGATACCTACGGCTGTGTGGACTATGAAGATTTTGAAAAAGCCATACGTCCCAATACAAAAGCCATTGTCTGTACACATGCCTCCAATCTGACCGGCAACATGCTGGATATCAAACGGATCGGCCGGATTGCCAAAAGTCACGGATTACTTTTGATCGTCGATGCTTCTCAGACCGCCGGTATTTTTCCAATCGATATGAAGGACATGCAGATCGATGCGCTTTGCATCACGGGCCATAAAGGTCTGATGGCGCCCCAGGGAACGGGTGCCCTTCTCATCCGCAGTGGTCTGGAGATTCGGCCGCTCAAGGTAGGCGGAAGCGGGGTTCACACCTATGATCATGCGCACCCTTCGGAGATGCCAACAAGGCTGGAAGCAGGTACTTTAAACATGCACGGAATCGCCGGCCTTTATGCTGCTTTGCATCATCTGAAGGAGACCGGTATGGATGTGATCCGTGAGAAAGAAATGGCGCTGGCGAGAACCTTTTATGAAGGCGTTCAAGATCTTCTGGAAATTAAGGTCTATGGAGATTTCACTCAACCGGAGCGAGCACCGATCGTCTCTCTGAATATCGAGGAGGAGGATTCCAACAAGATCAGCGATATCCTCTATGTGGATTATGGCATTCAGACCCGTTCGGGCGGTCATTGTGCACCGCTCATGCATAAGGCCCTGGGAACGGTAGGCCAGGGAGTGGTGCGTTTTAGTTTTAACTGGTTCAATACCGAAGCGGAAGTGATGGCGGCGATCGAAGCCGTCAGGGAACTGGCAGAAGATATCTATTAAGGAGTAAAGGTATGTCACAGCTTGAGAATATAGGAAATTACTGGAATACACGTGCAGAAGGTTATTCTGAAAGTATTCACGAAGAGTTAGAAACAGGAAGAGCAGATTTTTATAGTGAAAAGTTAAAAATGTATGCGCCGGAAAAGGAGCATCTGACTTGTCTGGACGTTGGCTGCGGACCGGGACTCTTTTCCATGCTGCTTTTTAGGCAAGGGCATGACGTGGTGTCCGTAGATTACTCAACCGGAATGCTGGAGAAAGCCAAAGCCAACATAGAAGAAGCCGGTTTTGTGCCGAATCTGGTGCGCGCAGATGTCACAAAGCTGCCTTTTGAAGATGCATCGATCGATTACATTGTCTCTCGTAACCTGGTATGGAATCTTGAGAACCCGGTAGCAGCTTATACCGAATGGATGCGTGTCTTAAAGCCTGGCGGAAGGATTCTGGTCATTGACTCCAATCACTACCTCTACTATTATGATGAAGCTTACAAGGAAGCGAGAGAAAAAAGCGATGCCCTGGTCCGTATGGAAGAGGACGCGGACAAAAAGGGTCATTCACACACTAAAGGCGTAGATCCTACACCGATCAATGAGATTGCAAGAGACCTTCCTTTATCAAAAGTGCATCGCCCTGAATGGGATATGGGTGTCCTTCGTCAACTTGGAGTCGCTACGATGAGAATCGATATTCGCCCTACCTGGTATCATGACCAACTGAAAGAGCAGAAGGTGATCGGCGAATTCTATATTTGTGCCGAGAAATAAGATCCTCGTTTAAACAGCATCTGTAGTATAATGAAGACATATCAATACAATGGATGAGATCGGAGAATCGAGGAAGAGCTTATGGGAGCGGTATCTAAAAAGAAAACCAAAATGACCAGGGATATTGTCCCGGAGGGATTTACTTTGTCACTTGCGCTGATCGATGCACTGCCGGTACTCTTTTTCTGTGCCAGTATGATCGTGATCAGCCGCCTATTTTCCAGCAACCTGTTTCTGATCGGTGCCCTCTTATGCATGATCGCAGGTGCGGCAAAAGTCTTGTGGAAGATCATTGTTGTTCTGAAAAAGAAAAATATCTGGTTTTTGTTTCTTCAGATGAGAATTCTGATGCCGATTGGATTTGTCTTCATCGTCATCTCTCTGATCATGAAACGTTCAGAGATCAGCCTTGCGGGGATGGGAAGGGCATTCATGCATATGCCTTCGATGCTGTTTTTTGTGATCGGCATTCTTGGAATGGTGCTGATGATGGTCTTTGCAGTCAAACTTGACAGTAGTGATGTGAAAGCCAACTGGATCGAGCAGCTGACAAATGGGATTGCTCAGGCTGCGATATTCATTGGATTATTACTTTTATCAGAGTGGACGCTGGATCCCGGAGGCGCTCAGGGAACAGATTTGATAGAGAGACTGCACTGCAAGGCTCAAACGGTGATGATAATAAGAATATGATTAATTTATAATTCAGATATTGACTAACGAACGTTAGTTATGTTACAATGCAGTTAAGATGGAAATGACGGATAGCGTCAGGAGGTTTGACATGGAAAAAGGAAATACAAAAGAGCAGATTCTGGATGTCTCTTTAGATTTATTCTCAGTCAGAGGATACGAAGCAACCAGTATTGCACAGATTGCAGAGGCAGTAGGACTTCGTAAAGCGTCTCTTTACAGCCACTTCGCCAATAAGCAGGATATCCTGGATACGCTTGTGGAGGATCTGACCAGAGAATTCGATGAGCACTCTATCTTTTCAAAGGCGGACTGGGATGCCCCAGCCTTTACCAAGGACAAAAAAGGCATGCCGCCGGAAGCCATCGGCGCCATGATCAAAGGACAGATTCGATACATCATCCACGATCCAAAAATCAGCAAAGTTCGAAAGCTTCTGACCATCGAGCAGTTCCAGAACGAGACATTAAAGCGCATACAGTCCAAACACAGCTATGAGGATATCCTGAAATACAATACAGGTCTGATCCGTTTCCTTATTCGGGAGGGTGTCCTGAAAGAAGAGGATCCGGACATCATGGCAGCACAGCTTGCATGGCCGATCTCTATGTGGACCAATCTCTGCGACAGAGAGCCTGAGAGAGAGGCGGAAGCCATGGAATTGATGGACAGACATATCAAACAGTTTTTCAGAGTATACGGCAAATAGAAGTTCGTAAAAGCGGCTGTTTTCAAAAGGCAGCCGCCTACTTTTCAACCCGGTAACTAACGAACGTAAGTTAGTGCATAGAGAAACTTACGGAGAAAGGAGAAAACAATGGATATGAGAGAACAGATTCGTTATAGACAGGAAACAAGATATGTGGAAATGATGCGTGTCCCTGAGTGGGCAAAGGCAGAAAAGATGGAGAGGAGCGAGTCGCTCTGGAAGCTTTGGAATTTACCTGGTGCCATCAAATCAGTGTCAGACCATGGTGCTGCAATGATCCGTCATCTGAAAAAGATCTGCCGATGCGCTAAAGAGATGGGCAAAGCAGGTGATGTGTTCTTATTTAATGAGCATAAACAGGAGGCGTCTTGTCATGAGTAAACGCAACGTGATAGCCATCTTCTTTTTGATCGCGGCTGCGCTCTGGGGATGTGGCTTTGTTATCCTCTTGATAAAGGATTACTTGATCCATTATCCTTACGGGTCAGCACCATTTTGCCTCTATATCCTGGAAAGAGCCGTCATGTATCTGGTTCCGGCAGTGATCTGCCTGGTGATCGGATTGGTTATAAAAGAAAAAAGTAAGTAGATGTGTGAAAGGAGAATTCCAATGAAAAGAATGTTTTTATTTCTGACAGCAGCCATCATGTGTCTGGCACTGGCATCCTGCGGAACGAAGGAGACGTCAGAGGCCAATCATGACAACAAGCCTAACACTGATGATAAGGATCAGATATCCACAGATCTCACAAATGAAGATCCGTCATTCGACATGGTTGGTCCATGGCATCTGGATGAAGAGAAGACGGATATCGATGCCATTGAATCTGCATGGGAGACTTTCCCAGGCTACGCTGAATGGGGTGCAGGTATGGAGATCAAGAGCGATGGCAGCATGAGCTGGTATGTTGGTGCTGTTGGAGGTTCCGGTACCTATGCGATCGAAGGAGATATCATGCACACAGCGCTCCTTATGGATGATGGCCGTGAAGGAGCGCTGGATTTAATGATCACTGAAGACGGCGAAATGACGATGACATACGCCGATATGGAGATGATCTGGGCATACGGTGCCCAGGAGGAGGCTGACTAAGGGGATCTTAGGTCAGAGAAGGACGGATTTAGTGGAGTCCGCTGATCATCTGAACCAGGTCCAGATAAAATGGTTTGATCTTGACGCGTTTGGTCATGCCGCCTTGGAAATACATGTGGTCGCCCTGAATGGTTGGCATTTCCTGCCAGATACCGGGCTCAACAGAAGCGGCATCTGTGAAAGCTCTATGAGGTGCACCAAAAGGTGCTCTGGCAGAGATCTCATTGACCAGACCGTCATTGGCCTGCCAGCTTTCATCGATCACCATGCCGCCGGCGGTGCTTCCGGTGTAGCTGCTCATGATGATGGCACTCTTCATAAACATGCTTTCCGTGATCTCTGCCATCGGCTCAACCTTTCCGTCTGAAGTGATCTCGCAGCTGGAGGTCGGATAAGCGAAGTAATAGACATTAGCAAATGTCTCAATCTCTGCATTGATCGCCTGAGCATTGTCGATATGCATGTCATAGGCTGCGTAATCATAGCTGACACGGGTATCGACCTTAGCCTTGGTGCCCTTGGAAACAAGACCGCCGGCTTTGAGATATTTCTCAGGGACTTCAATGGCATCCGCATCGAAGGATGGATCTTCATACATGTCATAGGCAGTTGTGCCGTTGGTTGGTGCGGAGAGCGTGATGAGGGCAAAGAGCCGGTCATTGTCACCGCCCTTAAAGAATGGAGACAGGTCGGCGCTGTCGGTTGCCTGAATCTCTGCTTCTGTGCCGTTGATCAGGATTTCAGGGAATAAACGGATGGTA
>JAZUHQ010000058.1:0-2031 GCA_045641805.1 Lachnospiraceae bacterium | reverse complement strand
CCATCGTACTTGGAAAGGAAGGAAAATAGTCCTTCTTTGTCAGCTTCTGTTTTTTCTTCCGGCATTGCTGTCTGTTCTTTAGCAATGGATGGAAATCCCAAAAGAATCAGAACGACCAGGATAAAACCGACAACAATAAAGGCCTGAACGATACCGCCGCCAAAGACTTCTGCGGCTTTTCCCATCACCAGAGCACTCACGGCATAACCTACAGATCCCACAGCTCTTGCCGGGCCAAAATTGAGTTTGAATCCGCCATTAATACTTTCCATGGCAATGGAATTGGTAAAAGGCAGCTGCAACTGCATCAGACAGATCAGAAATCCGTAGATGAGCGGAACCAGTACCGGAACACCTTTTGAAACAGGGTACATGACTAAGGCTGCCAACAGCATCACCATACTGCTGACTAAAAGTACCTTCTTCGTGGTGATCTTCTCATTGGTATCGATCAGTGTACCTGTCAATGGCTGCAAGATCACGGAAACCAGTGCGCCCAGCGAAAGTGTCACGCCAATGACCGAATTGCTGATCCCAAGGCTCAGCAGGTATACGCTGGAAAAAGCGGAGATTGCCGCGAAAGCTGTCCAGTAAGTCGCCTGAAGCAAGGCATACTGAACAGTTATATTTTTAGCTTGTGTATTCATGTATTATAACCTCTAAATGCGTTCGTAACGACACTGTACCATATCGGTTTTCTTTCGTCAAACAGATTGGCCTGTTTTCACTGACAAAAGAGCCACCATCTCCACCTGATCGGCAAATGGAAGAATATCCACGATGCGGAGGGTCTGAATCTGATAACCATATCCCACCAATACTTTCAGCTCCTTCGCCATACTCTCAGGGTCTCTGCCTGTATAGATAACCTTATCCGGCTTCAGTTTACCGATCGCCTTCACACACTCTGCACTATTCTGACCACGGGAGGCTTCCATCAACAGGACCTCAAAACGCTCATGACTTCGGGCCAGTGCTTCAAGATAAGGCGCCGGTTCTGAATGAACAAAACGGACATTTTCCATTTGCATCATTTTGGCTCGCATTTCTGCTTCCTTAAGTGCTGTTTTTGAGGCATCAACAGCCAGCACGCGTTTAGCAGCGGAAGCTGATGCCAGAGCCAGTATGCCCATACCACATGCAACATCCAGCACACGTTCTTCTCCACTGAATGCGGCATACGCAAGCGCTGTCTCATACACCTTCTGGCTCTGAGAAGGATGGAGAGGGAAATAAGTGTCTGCTCCAATCTGAAGAGACTGGCCCATCCACTTCTCCAGCAGCACCTCTTCTCCAAAAAGAACCTGCCGGTCTCCACGCGCTTTTCCTTTCTTATCTCTGATTTCAAGAAGGATCGATCTGATCTCAGGATATACCTCTGTAAGATCCTTAACCACAGAATGTATCTGATCAGACGCAGCGGTCCCCGTGCGGAGAACCACCATCACATTTCCTTCTCCTGTGATTCGAAGGCTCACCTGTCTGATCAGGCCACTTCCCTTTTCTTCATCGTAAGCCGCTATCCCGTACTGAAGCAGACGTTTGCGAAGCGTATCCGCTATCTCTGAAAGCCTTGGATAATCGATCCGGCACTTACCGATACGTCTGACCTGGTGTGCTTTACGAGAATAGATTCCCGTAATCAGACGTCCGTTTTTGTCGCTTCCAAAATCGACTGTCATCTGATTGCGATAACCGGAAATGACTTCCGCGGCTGCCATCTCTGTTTCCACACCCAGATCACGAAACCACCGGCTGCACTTTCTCAGTTTTTTCTCCAGCTGTTTGTCATAATCCATGCCCTGATAGACACAGAATCTGCAATCTTCCGCATACGGACAGTCGCTGAATCTCTCGCTCCTCTGGAAAGCCACTTCCAGATCGTCTTTCTCATAAGATTCACTATAGCCTTTAAAAGAGTTCCAGGGCTCTCTGGCCGGTGGCAAAGCACAAAACTGCATATCTTTACCGTTGGCAGGATGACGGAAGGTCAGTCTGAAAGACCACAGGGAAGTCGGATCGTAGCCATGT
>JAZUHQ010000057.1:0-2779 GCA_045641805.1 Lachnospiraceae bacterium | reverse complement strand
GACATCGCAAGTTTCATGGTAGATATGTATACAGTCGGTTACACGGCTAAAACACTTGCGACCTTACTCGTTGACCAGTGCAACAAGGAGTACGGATATCATCCCGGTGACGATGCGACCGCCTGTGTAATCAAAATCCGTAAGAGAGAGGCCGTAAATGTACTTTTCGGACCTCCGAGAAACCGTGACGATTGCGACAGAATGATGTCACTCTTCTTCTCAAAAGAAGGAAAGCACATCATCTGTGGCGGAACCACTTCCTCCATTGCAGCCAAGTATCTGGGCAAGCAGGTGCAGGTAAGTTTGAGCTTTGAAAGAAGCGATGTACCTCCCATTGCCAAGATCGAAGGCGTGGATCTGGTTACCGAAGGTGTCATTACCATGGCGAAGGTCATCGAATACGCTAAGGATGCACTGGATCAGAATCTGCTCTATGAAAAGTGGAGTATGGGACATGATGGTGCTTCCATGATCTGCCGTATGCTGTTTGAAGAGGGAACGGATATCAACTTCTATGTTGGTCGTGCCGTTAACCCCGCTCACCAGAATCCGGATCTTCCCATCAATTTCAATATCAAGATGAATATCGTGGAAGAGTTGTCTGCCTGCCTGAAGAAGATGGGCAAGAAGATCAAGGTCAGTTATTTCTAACAGTGCCCATCGCTGTGAAGAGAAAATAGGAGCGAAAGTCAATGAAAAAGTTTGATACCAAGGTGCAGTATCTTAAGTACAAGGTACTGAGAGAGGTTGCCAGACACGCCTGGAACGATACCCTGACAGAGAACATTGTGGAGATCCCCAAGGTCATTATTCCCGGTAAGGTTCCCACCATGCGCTGCTGTGTCTATAAGGAGCGTGCAATTGTTGGTGTGCGTATCAAGATGGCAATGGGAGGACATCCTGAGAATCCCAATGCGATCGAGGTACTGGAGATTGCCTGCGAAGAGTGTCCCATGGGTGGTTATGAAGTAACCAATGCATGTCAGGGATGTCTGGCACATCGCTGCGAAGATGCCTGCCGCTTTGGTGCGATCACTTCCGATGAGAACCATGTTGCCCACATCGATAAGAGCAAGTGTAAAGAATGTGGTGCCTGCTCCAAGGTCTGTCCTTATACTGCTATTATCTCCCGCAGACGTCCCTGTGAGAATGCCTGCAAGGTAAAGGCTATCAAGATGAATGAAGAGGGTGCAGCTGCCATCGATAACAACAAGTGTATCTCCTGTGGTGCCTGTGTCTATCAGTGCCCCTTCGGAGCCATCACGGAAAAGTCCTACATCCTCTCTGTCATCGATATGATCAAGAAGAGTGAAGGAAATACCAAGTACAAGGTCTTTGGTGTGATCGC
The DNA here is from genome assembly GCA_045641805.1 of Lachnospiraceae bacterium. GTDB lineage: Bacteria > Bacillota > Clostridia > Lachnospirales > Lachnospiraceae > Coprococcus_A. The sequence continues at coordinate 1,431 of JAZUHQ010000057.1, read as the reverse complement.
TCCCGCTATTGTCTCTCAGTTCAGTTATGCTAAGGTCGGACAGGTTATCGCCGGTCTGAAACAGCTCGGTTTCCATAATGTTGTCGAAGCAGCACTGGGTGCAGATATTGTTGCCATGAATGAGGCAAGAGAACTGGCAGAAAAGGGAAAACTGACCAGCTCCTGCTGTCCTGCATTTGTCAGCTATATTGAGAAGAGTATGCCGAATATGGTTCCCTATATCTCTCATAATCCTTCTCCCATGGCTGCCCTGGCTAAGTATATCAAGATGCAGGAGGGTGACTGTAAGGTAGTCTTCATCGGTCCCTGTACTGCTAAGAAGATGGAGTTCCAGAAGGAAGAGGTTAAGCCTTATGTCGATGCCGTCATCACCTTCGAGGAACTGCAGGCACTGTTTGACAGTAAGGATATCGATCTGGCATCTCTGGAAGAAGAACATCTGAACAATGCATCCTATTACGGACGTATCTTTGCCCGTTCCGGCGGACTGTCCGAGGCTGTCGCAGAAGCATTGAAAGAGCAGGGACTGGATCAGACCTTTGAACTTCAGGGAGCTGTCTGCAGCGGTATCGAGGAGTGCAAGCTGGCACTTTTGAAGATGAACAAGGGTGTCTTAAATGCCAACTTCATCGAGGGTATGGCCTGCATCGGAGGATGTATCGGTGGTGCCGGATGTCTGACACACGGTGAAAAGAATAAGGCCGAAGTCGATAAGTTCGGTAAAGAAGCCGTAGAGGGTAACATTCAGGGATCCTTGACTCTGCTTCGAATGAGACATATGAAATAACGCAATGGGAGACAGAGCATTTCTGCGTACCGGGAGCTACCCGGTACACAGAAATACTCTGTCTCCCTTAATTGTATATCGTTTATTTGTTAGAAAAGCCCCTCAGGTTGATATCTGAGGGGCTTTTCAATGGAAGAAATATACTGCGCAATTTCGGGTCATCGAGGTTTTGAGATCTCTTGCATGATCAGTTCATAACGAGTATAAACATAATCTTCTACAACTTTAGAACGGACATTCATGTTGGTAGCTTGGATGCTGGACGCAATCATATCTCGTGTGAGATTCGGAATTGCCTTCTCATATTCCGGATGGTTATGAATGACATCTGCGAATAGTGAGATCAGCATATCACTTTTTCCTGTGATACGAGGATAACCATTGGCGATCAATGCCATGTTGTGATCAAATAATGGAGCAAATCCAAGGATCTCTCCGGTATCAGGGTCACGAAGAAGACCAAAGTTTCCGGTATGTCTGTCCGGATTGGCTATCAGGGCATCGATAAAGACCATTCGAATATAATCCGGTATTCCTGATGGACAGAGAGTATCAAGAGCACCGATGACAGCTTCGTAATCTTCTGTGTCATTCATAAACGAACTTGCAGGCTCAAAACATACCATGGCTCCATCGGTGAAATC
>JAZUHQ010000056.1:0-6321 GCA_045641805.1 Lachnospiraceae bacterium | reverse complement strand
ATAGGTTTTTTTGAGAAGTGTAAAGTATTTTTTTGCGACGGTAACGTTTTCGGTGTGAATTTTAATGGATACTTTATCATTTTCATCAAAAATGATACGGCCGCTCATACTGATAACGGCCGCAATTTCTGCTATTCTGCAATGTTTGGACTGACTGATCTCTTTGGTCAGTTCCTCTTTAACAGTCTGGGAAAAAGACATTTTTCTGATTACCTGTTCTCTGAAAGTGCTCGCATTGTATCCCGATCGATGTCTCGATGTTCTTTCTTAATGCTGTATTCAAGTTCCTTCATTTTGTCATAAAGTGCGTTGGTGATGGTCACGGAACGATGTTTACCACCCGTACATCCGATGGCAACCACCAGCTGATTCTTACCCTCATTGATGTAGCGTGGAATCAGGAAAGTAAGCATATCGTAGAGCTGTTTGACAAAGACAGCGGAATCCGTAGAATCCATCACATAGTCAAACACTTCTCGGTCATTACCGGTTTTCGGTTTCAGTTCATCGATATAGAAAGGATTCGGCAGGAAACGCACGTCAAAGACCAGGTCCGCATCCGATGGGATGCCATACTTAAAGCCGAAGGAAAGGAGGGTTGTATGGAAGTTGTTGTAGACGTGCCCTTCCACAAAAATACCCAGAATCTCTGCCTTCAGTTCACGGATCAGAAGGTTGCTCGTATCGATGATATAATCCGCTCTGTCTCTGAGGAACTGTACCTGAGCTCTCTCCAGACGGATCGCATGCTCGATACGTTCTCCCTTGCTCAGCGGATGATTGCGTCTTGTTTCTTTGTATCGTTTGATCAGCATCTCATCCTTACTGTCCATGAAAAGGATCTCATGCTTATAACCAGCCTCACTGAGCTGATCCAGAATGCCGCCCAGTGCGCTCAGATTGGACTTATTACGGATATCAATGCCGACAGCCACCTTTTCCATCGCTGCCTCTTCCTGCAGGCTCATTTCCGCAAATCGGAGCAGAAATGGCACCGGCAGATTATCCACACAATAATAGCCCTCATCTTCCAGCATTTTCAGAACGGAACTCTTGCCCGCACCGGACATACCTGTAACAATCACAAAACGCATCTGTCTACCTCTTAAAAATCTCCCAGCATTCGAACTTCGGTTTCCATTTCGACGCCGAATGTCTCTTTTACTTTTTTCTGCACATCCCTGATCAGGTCCATCACATCTTTGGCGGTCGCTGAACCGACATTGACAACGAAACCGGCATGTTTGTCGGACACCATGGCATCACCCACACGGTAACCCTTCATGCCGCAGTCCTGAATCAGTTTACCTGCGAAATAACCTTCCGGACGTTTGAAGGTACTGCCCGCACTTGGATACTCCAGGGGCTGTTTGGTTCTTCTGCTCTCGGAAAGTTCTGCCACTTTGGCATTGATGACCGCCTCATCCCCCTTCTCAAAGCGGAAAGATGCTTTCAGCACGGTCATCTCCTGCTCCATCATCAGACTGTGACGATAGCTCAGTGACAGCTCAGATGCCAAAAGGCGGCGAATACAGCCCTCTGTATCCAGCACCTCTGCCCAGAGGATGTTGTCTTTGATCTCTCCGCCGTAAGCACCGGCATTCATGGTCACACCGCCGCCAAGGGTTCCGGGAATGCCTGTGGCATATTCAAAACCGGTATAACCCATGGAAGAGACGGTTCTCGCCAGTTTGGAGAGCATAATGCCTGCACCCGCAGTCACGGTCAGGCCATTTTCATCTTCTTCATAGATGACTTCATCCATGGTTTTACAGATGTTGAAAACAACACCCCTGTAGCCGCCGTCTCCAACGAGGAGATTGCTGCCGTTGCCAAGAATGAAATAATCCTTCTCACAGGCTCTGCAGAGGGCAATACCTTCTGCCAGTGCCTTTGCATCCGCAGGGACGACAAAGAGATCTGCCGGTCCACCAATGCGGAAGGTTGTATGCACAGACATGGGTTCGGACTGTGCAACACGGTCCGGACCCATGATCTTAACCATCTGGTCAATAAAATTCATCAAAAAACCTCTATTCTTAAAGCTCACAGATCAGCTTTGCCGCACCTGCCATACCGGCATCATTGCCCAGTGTTGCCAGGTTGAACGGTGTGCCTGTGCTTGCATGGAAGGCATAATCCTGATAATGTCTCTGAATACCATTGATCAGGTAGCTGCCTGCTCTGGATACACCACCACCGATGATGAAGACATCCGGATTGAAGACACATGAGATCTGTGCGCAAGCTTTACCAAGATACATAAACATTCTTTCAGTGATCTGAACAGCCAGTTCATCGCCCATCTTTGCAGCATCCAACACATCCTTGGCTGTCAGTTCTTTTCCGCGGAGTACGCTCTCAAGCTCGGATCTTTCAAGATAGATCTTTGCAAGATTGACAAGACCTGTCGCGGAAGCCGCCTGCTCAAGACAACCGACATGACCGCAGTTGCAGGCACCCTTAACATCCTGTGGGTCTACAACGTTCATATGGCCAAGTTCACCGGCTGCACCATTGGCACCGGCAACGATTTTGCCGCCTGAGATGACACCGCCGCCAACGCCTGTACCCAGTGTCAGCATAACACAGTTTTTGTAGCCTTTACCGCCACCCTGCCACTGCTCACCAAGTGCTGCCACATTGGCATCATTGGCAACCTTACATGGCAGATCTGTCATGCCTGTCAGGATCTTTGCCACATTGACTTCAGCAAAACCCCAGCCAAGGTTGACACAGCCGATAACCGTGGTCTCATTGACAACAGGGCCCGGTACACCAATACCGATACCGATCACGTTGCCCTTTGCGATCTCTCTGTGATTCATCTTGTCAGCGATCGACAGTGCAATATCACTCAGAATGTTTTTACCATTATTCTCTTTACGTGTAACGATCTCCCACTTCTCAATCATCTCACCATTGGCAGTGAAAAGACCGATTTTAACAGTTGTACCGCCAAGATCTACACCAAAACAATATTTTTCCATGCTTACTCTCCCAATCTATTCTAATCCTCGTCATCATCTTTCTTGCCGAGACGCTGTGTGACACGTTCGTATAATGCCTGTGCTGCGTTGTAGCCCTCTTTCTTCTGTCTGTGGTTGATGGCCGCAGACTCTACGATGATGGCTACATTTCGGCCCGGACGGATCGGAATGGAATGACAAACGACCTTGTTGCCAAGAATCGTCTCGTACTGTTCTTCCAGACCCAGACGGTCATATTCGCGTTCACGGTTCCACTCCTCCAGCTTGATCACCAGAGAAATGACCTGATTTTCACGAATACTCTGTACACCATAAAGTGACTTAACATCGATAATACCGATACCACGAAGCTCGATCATATATCGGGTCACTTCAGGTGCGGAACCTACCAGTTCCTCGTTGTTGATCTTTTTGATCTCAACCACATCATCGGATACCAGTCTGTGTCCTCGCTTAACCAGCTCCAGAGCGGCTTCGGATTTACCGATACCACTCTCACCGATGATCAGGACACCTTCGCCGAATACATCGACCAGTACACCATGCAGAGAAATACGTGGGGCAAGTTCGATCTTCAGGAATCGTGTCATCTCAGACATGATGGAGGAAGTTCCCTCTTCTGTACTGAGAATCGGAATCTTATATTTATTACCCAGATCAATAAAGAGCGGATCCACTTCCATACCACGACAAAAGATCATACATGGAACGCCGGCCTTGAAAATCTTTGGCACAACCTCCTTCATATATTCCTGTCCATGTGAATTCAGGAAGGACTCCTCAACCTTACCGACGAACTGGATACGGCTGTAATCAAAGTGTTCAAAGTAACCGGCAAACTGAAGCGCCGGTCTGTTGATTTCGGTCTGTTTGATCCTGATCTTGCTGACATCGATATCCGGTGTCAGATTTTTCAGGTGAAAACGCTCAACAATCTTGCTGAGCTTGACACTGTAGGTGACTTTACCACTACTGTTATACATCTCAGATTTCCATCCTTTTCTATGATGAGTGGACATTATTCCATATCCACTATTACTCCATTTTATATTGTAGCATTAAACGGATACTGCATCAAGCCATGATGTTTAATGAAAATACCGATAAACTGCTTCTGCACTTCTAGTATCCATGGCATCCGGCTTTTCCAGTTCGGCCACTTCTGCCTGACGGATCTTTTCAATATCTCCAAAGTATTTCATCAGTGCTTTTCTTCTGACAGGACCGATACCAGGAATCTCATCCAGGACGGAATGCACCTGTGTCTTACCACGGAGCTGTCTGTGATACTCAATGGCAAAACGATGGGCCTCATCCTGCATACGGGTGATCAGTTTAAAGAGCTCGGAGTGTGTATCGATCGGCATCTCCTCATCCTGATAATAAAGACCTCGTGTTCGATGGTTATCATCCTTGACCATACCGCAGACGGGGATATCCAGATGAAGTTCATTCAGCACACGCTGCGCGACATGGACCTGGCCTTTACCACCATCCATCATGAGGACATCCGGAAAATCAGCGAATTTGGCATCCACTGCGCTTCCATCGCCTTCCTCCTGCTGTCTGCGCTCCTCAAGGCCATGGGTAAAGCGCCTTGTCAGCACTTCTTCCATGCATTTATAGTCATCCTGTCCTTTGACTGTTCGGATCTTAAACTTTCTGTAGGCATTCCGTTTTGGTTTGCCGTTCTCATAGACGATCATGGAACCGACCGTCTCCACACCGCTGATATTGGAGATATCGAAGGCCTCCATACGGCGGATACCCTGGGCGATCCCCAGCATCTCCGATAAGGTATGGACAGCACCGGTAGTTCTGGCTTCCTCCAGCTTGATCTTTTCTTTATCTTTGGAGAGGACCATACGGGCATTCTCCGCTGCCAGCTCCACAAGACGTTCTTTCTGGCCCTTCACAGGAACCAGAAGCTGGACTTTACGTCCTTTCTTGATGGTCAGCCACTGGGTGATCAGAGCGTCATCCTCCGGTTTACACTGGAGCATGAGTTTCTCCGGCACAAATGGCGCAGAGGCATAGTACTGCTTGATAAAGTTGCCCAGAATCACATTTTCCTCATCATTCTCGGTACCCGCGATATAGAAATGCTCTCTGCCGATCAGCTTACCGCCTCGGATAAAGAAGACCTGGGCCACCGCATCGCCTTTTTCTCTGGCGATGGCAATGACATCCTTATCATCCATCTCCGCGCTGGTGATCTTCTGCTTCTGATCGATCTGCTTCACACTGTTTAAGAGATCTCTCAAAGCCGCTGCCTTCTCGAAATCCAGCTCTGCGGATGCTGCATACATCTTGTCTGTCAGTTCCTTGATCACAGGATCAAAATCACCACCCAGGAATTTCAGCATCTGCTTCACATTTTCTTTGTAGGCTGCTTCAGCCACCCCGCCCTGACAAGGGGCCTGACACTGTCCCATATGGTAGTAGAGACATGGGCGTTCCTTACCGATCTCCTTTGGCAGTGACCGGTTGCAGTTGCGGATGGAAAAGATCTTTCTGGCCAGCTCAATGGTATCCTTGACCGCAAGACCGCTCGTATAAGGTCCAAAGTAACGGGCCTTGTCCTTTTTCATCTGGCGGACCATCATGATCCTCGGATACATCTCAGCGGTGGTCACTTTGATATAAGGATAGGTCTTATCATCCTTGAGCATGATGTTGTATTTCGGTCTGTGAAGTTTGATCAGGTTGCACTCCAGCACCAGGGCCTCCAGCTCAGAATCAGTCACGATGTACTCAAAGCAGGCCACGTGACTGACCATCTGGCGGGTCTTGACCGAATGATTTTTATTTTTCTGAAAATACTGCCTGACTCTGTTTTTCAGAATGATCGCCTTGCCCACATAGATGATATCATCGTGATCATCATGCATGATGTAGACGCCCGGCTGATCCGGCAGTTTCTTAAGTTCTTCTTCAATATTGAACATAATGCATCCTTTTACTGTCATTACAGGCCTTCTTCAGCCTGCCTTTTTGTCCCGACTATATTATACACAAAAAAAGGACGGTGACACAAGAAGTGTCCCCGCCTCAAAATTACTTATTCGCTTGCTCTTTTAGGCATTCTGATCAGCCTCAGTATCCACAGCCTTCTCAGCATCCGCTTTCATGGCCTGTGCTTTGGCTTTCATGGCTGCTGCCTCTGCAAGGGCTGCTTCCGCTTCCTTCTTGGCCGCTTCCGCTCTGGCCTTTGCCTCCTCTGCAGCGGCTTTGGCCTTGGCAGCTTCTTCCTCTGCGGCTGCCTGTTCCGCCAGCATCTTGGCTACGCCGGGATCAGGAAGTCCCTTGACCTCACGTAAGATCTGCATGA
>JAZUHQ010000055.1:0-6574 GCA_045641805.1 Lachnospiraceae bacterium | reverse complement strand
TCCGACTTCGTCGATATCGATAGCGGTGTCCTGAACAAACCATTCTTTTACAGGGCATATGATACAAAGGGAACAGAAGTGACCGTGCCTAAACTGATCGACAGTATCGGCTACGGATTCTGGAATGAAAAATAAACATTGATCAACGGAAGATATTCAGGAGGGAGAATATTATGTTACTGAAAAATATCGATGTTAACAAAAAAATGAATAAAAAAGATTACAAGAAGATCTTTGATGAACTGGAGCCACGTCTCTCTTCACTGCAGAGACAGGCAAAAGCAGCGGGTCTTCCTGTTATGATCGTCTTTGAAGGCTGGGATGCTTCCGGTAAAGGCACACGTATCAACCAGCTGATCGAACCGCTGGATCCACGTGGATTCAAAGTGTTCACCATCAAGACGGAGAACGAAGAAGAACAGATGCATCCATTCTTATGGCGTTTCTGGACAGCGACACCGGAAAAAGGCAAGATCCATATCTTTGACCGAAGCTGGTATCGAAAGGTTATCAATGAGCAGATGGACAATGCCCAGACAAAAGAGCGCCTGGCAAAGGCTTATAAGCAGATTCATGCTTTTGAGGAGCAGCTGTCCAATGATGGTACCCTGATCATCAAGTTCTTTTTACATATCTCCAAAGAAGAACAGGAAAAACGTCTCAAAAAACTGGAATCCTCCGAGGAGACCAAGTGGCGTGTCGATAAGACAGACTGGAAACACAACAAGCAGTACGACCAGTATCTGACCCTCTATGATCAGATGATCGAGGAGACCGATACACCAAAGGCACCTTGGCATATCATCGAGTCCACAGACAGAGAGTATGCGGCTGCCAAGATCCTGTCCATCACTGTCGATCAGCTGGAGAAAAAGCTGGCTGAGATCGAAGCGGCAGAGAAGCCTGTTGTGAACAGCGCACTGGGCCTTGCGACCAATGGTGAGCTCCGTACATCCGTACTGGCCGGTGTGGACCTGAGCCAGACGATCACAAAAACAGAGTATAAGAAAAAACTTGAGAAGCTTCAGAAAGAACTGAACATCCTCCACAGTGAGATGTACAGAAGACGTATCCCTGTGGTACTGGCCTTTGAAGGCTGGGATGCCGGCGGTAAGGGCGGTGCGATCAAGCGTCTGACACAGGCCATGGACCCTAGAGGTTATGAAGTGGTACCGACTGCATCTCCGAATGATGTGGAAAAAGCCCACCATTACCTGTGGCGTTTCTGGCAGCGTATGCCAAAGGATGGCCATATGGCGATCTTTGACCGTACATGGTATGGCCGTGTCATGGTAGAGCGTATTGAGGGCTTCTGCAGTGAGGACGAGTGGCGCAGAGCCTACAAGGAGATCAACCAGATGGAAGAGGATCTGGCTGAACACGGTGCGATCGTCTTAAAGTTCTGGATGCATATCGATAAGGATGAGCAGGAGAGACGTTTCACTGACCGTATGAATATCCCTGAAAAACAGTGGAAGATCACCGATGAGGACTGGCGTAACCGTGATAAATGGAATTCCTACGTGGAAGCTGTTGAGGACATGCTGCTCAAGACATCCACAACCTATGCCCCATGGACAGTTGTTGAGGCTAACTCCAAGTATTATGCCCGTATCAAGGTCCTTGAGACGGTTGTCAATGCATTAAAGGCACGTATGGAAAAAGAAAAATAAAAAACAATCCTCAATAGTCATCAAACTATTTCATGTCAGGCACCGTTTTTTTTGGTGCCTGATGTGTTTCAGGCAAAACTTGTTCAAACTTTTTTGGAAAAGTGTGTAACGAATGGGCTTTCCAAATCATGTATAGATAGAAGATCACAGAAAGGAGGAAAGACATGCAGCAGCCAATGGATGATGTGTATAAAGAGTATGCACAGATGGTCTTTAAATATCTCATGTCGCTATGTCATGACAGCGACCTGGCCGAAGAACTGACCCAGGAAACATTCTTCCAGGCAGTCAGAAGTATTGAGAAGTTCGATGGATCCTGTAAGATCTCCACATGGCTATGTGCCATTGCTAAAAACGTTCTGCAGGCACACAGACGTAAGCAAAAGCCACTGGAAGAGATCAAAGATCCACAAAAGACCAGTGATTCGGCAGAAAAAGAAACACTGGATAAGTACGATCAGATCGAATTGATGAAGCAGCTGCACAGATGCCCTGAACCTTTCAAAGAGATCCTTTACTTACGAATATTTGGAGGTATGTCTTTTAAGGATATCGGCGATATCATGGGAAAGACTGAAAACTGGGCGCGTGTGAACTTTTACAGAGGAAAAGAACATTTACGAAAGGAGCTTGAAGCAGATGAAGTATCAATTACCTTGTGATATTGTCAGAGATCTGATGCCAACCTATGCAGATGAACTGACATCAGAGACGACAAACCAAGCAATCAGAGAACATTTAGAGACATGCGCGGACTGCAAGGCGCAGTATCAGCGGATGACAGGCCATATAGACGTACCGGAAGTCAAACCGGAAGAACAGAAGGAGATCGATTTCCTGAAGAAAACAAGAAAACGTTTCATCAGAAACGTTCTGGGTGTGGTGTTTGTGGCAGCGCTGATTTTGGTCGGCGGTTATTTTGTCAAGAACTATCTCATCGGATTTGATCTGAACCCGGATGCAGTAGCTACCCATGTGACGGTTTATGATACATATCTGGATATCGAAGCCTGGGCACATGATGGCAGTATCGATCTGACAGGAATGGCGATCAGTCAGAAGGACGATGTTGTCACGATCCACTATAAGGGAGCCGGGAACCTCCCGGGCAGATCAGGCTATCAGCAGATGACCTTTGGCATCAATGGAGAAGTCAGCGAAGTCTACGTGGCGGATCGTCTGATCTGGAATAAGGGTGTGACTGTCGAACCAGCCACCGATGCGCTCTATAAAACAAAAACAGACTATATCGGTGACATTGTGGCCTGTGGCAAAGTGACTCAGGCACTTCACATCAACGAAATCATCGGAAGCTGGGAAAATGAACTCCACACCAGCGAAGAACCCTATGCGTGGTGTTTCAGTTTCACAGAGGATCTTTCAGATAATGTCAGACTGACACCGGAACGCGCAGATCAGGTCCTTAAGGAAGATGCCTGTGTGCTTCTGGCTCTGATCGGTAACCTGGACCAGGTAAGGTTTGATTATGAGTATAAGGGGGAACAAAGAGAAATGTACATAACCCGCCAGGATGCTTCCGTTTTTGCAGGTAAGGATATCAAAACCTGTGCGACTAGCGCTGCAGACCTCCAGGTCCTCTTAGACAAATGCCAGATGATCGGCACCTTCATCAAAATGGGAACGCTCTATGACGACAATCCTCTTTACTGTGTCAATGTGAGACTGGATACGGACGATGACATCATGGCACTGCAGATGACATCCAAGATGTCAGGCGAAGCAATCTCTTTCATGGGCATGGCCAATGCCGACAGCAGTCGATTAAAAGACGCTGTTTTCTTTGAAGTGTATCCGACGGATGTGGGCGGTCTGGTCCTTGAGGGCGATGAACTGATGCTCAGTTTTTCTATCTATGACATGGAAAACAATGAGATCGAGGTCGAAGGCCAGTATCCGGTTGAAGCCGAAAGGGGCATTGTTCGTGATTTTATCCTTAAAGGAAATGCAAAAATAGGCTACCATCTTGAAGAATTTTAGACTATAATAGGGCATTAGGTGTTACCTGATGCCCTTCGTGCTTTTGCATGAAGAAAAACAGTCAAAATCTCTGGTGACAGAGTACAATTTATATAAGGAGGCATTGCGATGTCAGATCATGCAAATGCAAAAGAAAATAAGATGGGTACAGCCCCTCTGTGGCCACTGCTCATCACGATGGCGCTTCCGCTGATGATTTCCATGCTCGTTCAGGCCATGTACAACGTGGTGGACAGTATTTTCGTATCAAGAATCAACGAAGCAGCCTTGACAGCGGTATCTGCCGCATTCCCTATTCAGTCCATTATGATCTCTGTTCTGGGTGGTACAGGTGTTGGTATCAATGCCATTTTATCCAGATCTCTGGGTGAGAAGAATTATAAGCGCGCGAACGCTGCAGCCAACAACGGTACTTTCCTGGCCATTTGCAGCTATCTGGTCTTTGTGCTGATCGGCCTTTTTGTAGCGAAACCATTCTTCCTGAGCCAGTATACACATAACCCTGAGATCGTTGACTATGGTGTGACTTATCTCCGTATCGTCTGTGTTGCCAGCTTTGGTTTCTGTTTCCAGATGACCTATGAGCGAATGATGCAGGGTGCAGGACTGACTTTCTATACCATGATCACTCAGTCTACAGGTGCCATTGTCAATATCATCCTGGATCCGGTCCTGATCTTTGGTCTTGGACCATTCCCTGAGATGGGCGTTGCCGGTGCAGCAATCGCGACAGTGACAGGTCAGATCATTGCCGGTATCATGGCAGTGACATTGAATCAGAAGATCAATACAAGTATCCATGTGACCGTGAAGGATGTCTTCCGTCCATCCGGTGAAGTGATCAGACGTATCTATCATGTCGGCGTACCATCCATTATCATGATGTCCATCGGTAGTGTCATGTATTACGGTATGAACCGTATCCTCACTACTTTTGAGGATACAGCCAGTGCTGTCTTTGGTGTTTACTTCAAACTCCAGTCCTTCTTCTTTATGCCAACGATCGGTATGAATAATGCCCTTGTTCCGATCATTGCTTATAACTATGGGGCACAGAAGAGAAGCCGTATGATTGGCGTTTTAAAGCGTGCCATCATCATGGCGGTCTGTATCTTAAGTGTTGGTCTCCTTGCTTTTGAACTTTTACCACAGGTGCTCTTTGGTATGTTCAATGCCAGCGAGCATATGCTGGAGATCGGTGTTCCGGCCATGCGTATTATCGGCCTTCATTTCCCTGTGGCAGCTGTCTGCATTATCCTTGGTACGGTTTTCCAGGCACTCGGACAGGCGACTTACAGTGCGATGGTATCCATCGGACGTCAGCTGGTTGTGCTTCTGCCTGCCGCTTTCATCCTTTCCAGAATCGGTGGTCTCTCCATGATCTGGTGGGCATTCCCGATTGCCGAGATCATGAGTATGGCGCTGACACTGATCTTCTTCAGACGTATTTATAAAACAACCATCAGTAAAGTAGGAGACTTATAAGACTATGTGGATTGTGGTCTGTCTGGCCATAGGCTGGATCGTTTTCAACGTCATATCCATTAAAAGAGGTTTCACATTTGTGGAGCTTCTTTTAATGTCTAAAAACGGCATCAAAGGGGCTTCCAAAGTACTTCTGATCCTGGCCATGGTGGGCGTGCTCACAGCCATGTGGCGTGCCTCCGGTACCATTGCCTATATCGTTACCCTGTCTGTCAATCTGATCCACCCGAATTTTCTGCTGATCAGCATCTTTCTGCTCAATGCCCTGGTATCCTTCCTGATCGGTACTTCCTTTGGTACCGTGGCGACCATGGGTGTGGTGTGCATGATCATTGCCAATGCAGCCGGAATCAACCCCATGTTTACGGGTGGTGCCATCATGTCCGGTATCTTTTACGGTGACCGCTGTTCGCCGGTCTCCAGCAGTGCCATGCTGGTGGCGGATGTCACAGACACCGACCTCTATGACAACATCAAAAACATGTTTCAGTCGGCCATGGTGCCGACCCTCATTGCGTCCGTCATCTATCTCCTGATCGGTTTTAAACTGAGCAGTGGGGTGGGACCCATTGAAGTGGGCAACCTCTTCCATGACGAGTTTGTCATGACACCGGTCCTGGTGCTGCCGGCAGTGGTCGTTCTGGGTCTGTCCCTCCTCCGCGTCAATGTGCGCACCAACATGCTCCTGAGTTCTCTGACCGCCTTTGCCCTGTCCCTGCTGATCCAGCATCAGTCTGTTCTTGAACTGATCAAGAGCATGGTCCTTGGCTTTCATGCCATCGATCCTGATGCAGCCAGACTCATCAACGGCGGCGGTCTGTCCAGTCTGGTCAAGGTCCTCTGCATTGTGTGTATCTCCTCGACCTATGCGGGTATCTTTAAAGGCACCGGCATCGAGGCGATCCTGGAAGGCTGGGTCGGAAGAGTCCGCGAAAAAACAGGCCGTATGGGATGTATCGTGCTTGTCTCCACGATCATCAGTATGATTGCCTGCAACCAGACCATTGCCATTCTGATGACTGCCCAGTTCTGTAAGAGCATGTATCCGGATGAAAAACCAAGACTGGCCAACGATATCGAGGACAGCACTGTCATCATTCCGGCCATGATTCCATGGTGTATCGCGGCCAGTGTGCCGCTGACCACGGTGAATGCACCGATGACCAGCCTGTTTTTTGCCTGCTATCTCTATATCCTGCTGATCTGGAGACTCCTCACATCGAGAAAATATAAGTGATTTAAAGCCATCTTTTGCCCGGGCAAGAGATGGCTTTTTGCTGTCTATAGGGTTTATGAAGGAAATCTGAAATTTCTCTGTTTCGTTGACTTTTAATACTGTTTAAGGTATATTGGAAACGATGAGATTGTTTAAAATGGGGACATTATCGAATGGATGTCCTTTCTCAGATAGAAATAAT
>JAZUHQ010000054.1:0-3419 GCA_045641805.1 Lachnospiraceae bacterium | reverse complement strand
GGTATCTTGCAACAGGCACACCGATCTGCTCATAGTATTTCTTCATGAGAGATTTGTGCTTAACGTGATCCATATCTGCTGTCTTCATACCTGGGATATTGAAATCTGTACGAAGTGCAGCATCCTGCTCAAGCCAGTACTCGTTGTTACTTTCAAGGCCATCGATCTTACCATATTTAAAGCAGAAAAATGCAACTGCACGATACATCTCATCGTAGTTTTCCATGCTGCCTACTTTATAATACTCAGCAAGTGCGCCTTTTAATGTATCTGTAAGATTATCGTATGGTGTATCACCGATACCAAAAACGTTCACGCCATTATTCTTTAACTCAACAATGAAATTTTCAAAGTTTGTTGGGAAATGTGGGGAAACAAAGATAAAATTCTTCATTTTGGAACTCCTTCATATTATATTCTTAAGTGCATAGTGACTTTAGTGTACTAAACCACTAAAACCCATACTAAAAATATAAAGCATTCCCCCTTTTATGTCAAGGTTTATGCCCCTTTTAGCCGACCTTTCACAGAAAGAAAACGACAGAAACAAGGGAATCTAAACGCTTGTTTCTGTCGTTTGTTTATTTCTATCTATGATTTACTGTTCTGCCGGATCGGAGACTGAAAACAGGTGTCCTGCTGCCACTTCCAGATGTTCCTTATCATGTCTCAGAAGCTGTGCATCGCTCTCAGACATCTTTGCCGGTTTCATCTTCACCACTGTCTTTTTCAGCTGGTTCACGGCTGCTTTTACCTGGTGTTTTTCACCTCTGTCGATCAGCTTGCCGGCATTCTTAAGTGCCTGCTCTGCTTTCATGATCAGGACTTCTGCCTCGGTATGGAGTTCAAAATAGCCTTTTCTTGCCCCATCATCCTGCTCATAAAGCTCTGCTTCACGGACAGCACGCTGGATCTCCTCCTCCGAAAGATTGGACCTGGAAGTAATGGTGATCTGCTGTGCTTTGCCTGTACCCATGTCTTTGGCCGAGACAGTCAGGATACCATTAACGTCGATATCAAAAGTGACCTCGATCTGAGGGACGCCCGCCATCGCTCTCTTGATACCGCTCAGTCTGAAATTACCGAGCAGGGTATTGTCTTTGACAAACTGACGCTCTCCCTGGTAGACCTTGATATCAACTGAAGACTGGAAATTGGCCGCAGTTGTAAAGATCTGGCTGTGTTTTGCTGGGATCGTTGTGTTGCGTCCGATCAGTTTGGTTGCAATGCCGCCCACGGTCTCAATGGAAAGAGAAAGTGGTGTGACATCCATAAGGATCATGGAATTGGCCATAGAGTCTGTTGGCAGACTGCCCCCCAGTTTGCCTGCCTGAATGGAAGCGCCCATTGCCACGCATTCATCCGGATTGATACCCTTGGATGGTTCCATGGCCAGCATACGGCGTACCTTCTCCTGGACCGCCGGAATACGGGTGGAACCGCCGACGAGCAGGACCTTTGACAGGTGTCTCGCTGTAATACCGGCATCCTTTAAGGCATTCTGGACAGGGCTGCTGGTGCGTTCGATCAGATCATGGATCAGTTCCTCGAACTTGGCACGTGTCAATGTCAGGTCCATATGATAAGGCGTATTGCCCGACATTGTCAAAAATGGCAGATTCACCTGTGTGATCATGGAGGAGGAAAGCTCGATCTTGGCATTCTCTGCTGCTTCTCTCACTCTCTGCATGGCCGCAGGATCCTTGTGGAGATCAATTCTGTGAATCTTCCAGAACTCTTCCACCAGGTATTCGGTCACGCGCATATCAAAATCATCACCACCGAGATAGTTATCGCCGGAAGTGGATAATACTTCGATCAATCCGTCACCGATCTCGATGACAGACACGTCAAATGTACCGCCGCCAAGGTCATAGACGAGAACCTTCTGGTCCTCCGCATTGTTGAGGCCATAGGCGAAAGCGGCCGCTGTCGGTTCATTGATGATTCGGAGGACATTAAGTCCTGCAATACGTCCTGCATCCTTGGTTGCCTGACGCTGAGCATCGTTAAAATAAGCAGGCACGGTGATCACGGCATCCGTCACTGTGCTGCCGAGATAAGCCTGCGCATCATTTTTCAGTTTTCGGAGAATCATCGCAGAGATCTCCTGTGGAGAAAAACGCTGTCCATCGATATTGATTCTGTAATCCGTACCCATCTCACGTTTGATCGACATAATGGTTCTGTCTGCGTTCATGGCTGCCTGTCGTTTTGCAGGTGCACCGACGAGACGCTCACCTTTTTTGGTAAATGCCACAACCGATGGGGTTGTTCTAAGTCCTTCTATGCTTGTAATAATAGTTGGTTCTCCACCTTCCATGACAGCCACACAACTGTTGGTCGTACCAAGATCAATACCTATTACCCTACTCATGAAAAAACTCCTTCGAAATGCTAGTTAATAATATCGTCCGTTTTCATCAGAATTCGCTACTAATCATTATAATAGATGCCACCTTTAAACTCAATATTTACCCCCGAGTCTTCATGTTATTTAATACTTTTTTTAGAAAAAACAGAGCCCCGAAAGCTTCTTTTGGGCAGAAACTTTCAGGGCTCTGTCTATTCATTAACAATTGAAAATGGATCAGATTTCCGCTTCTGTGATCTCACCAGTCAGTGCACAGGCAGCTGCTGTTGCAGGAGATGCAAGGTAGATCTGTACTTTACTTGTACCCATACGGCCAAGGAAGTTACGGTTATTGGTTGCAATAACAACCTCGCCATCTGAGAGGATACCACCTGCACGGCCACAGCAAAGGCCACAGCCCGGTGTTGTGATGATCGCGCCGGCATCTGCAAGAATACCCAGTGTACCATCCTTTAAGGCATCCAGATACACCTGTCTGCTGGCAGGTGTAACGATCATCTTGATAAATGGCGCTACTTTCTTACCTTTCATGATCTTAGCAGCGATCTGAAGATCTTCAAGACGTCCGTTTGTACAGGAACCTAAGAATACCTGATCGATCTTCTTGCCTGCATTCTCTTTGACAGACTGGATGTTATCAACGAGAGATGGACACGCCAGAACAGGCACCAGTTCTTCTGCTTTGTAGTAGATCACACGGCTGTAGACTGCATCCTCATCACCGCGAAGTGCTTTGATCTCATCTGTGTAGTCGATCTTGCAGTATTCACAGGTCTTCTCATCCGGTGCAAAGACACCACACTTGGCGCCTGCTTCTACGGCCATGTTGGACATGGTCATACGGCTGGAAACGCTCATTGCATCGATCGTGCTGCCGGTAAATTCCAGAGACTGATAGGTTGCACCGGAAGCGGTCAGATCACCGATGATACGGAGCATGAGGTCCTTGGATGTCACGTTGGATGGCATCTGACCATCGACAACGATCTTGATGCTCTCAGGCACCTTGATCCAAAGCTGTCCTGTACCTAAAATACCTGCCATC
>JAZUHQ010000053.1:0-2288 GCA_045641805.1 Lachnospiraceae bacterium | reverse complement strand
ATGATCATCTATGTAAGACAACGCTGCGAAAACTACAAGTAACAAAGTCAAGACTTCAAGAATACTCATAGGGCATCACCCTCCTTTCCGCAAGGACTAGAGGGCATCAGATAATCGGAGTCAGCACCCGACCTTATGTTCGATTATACACAAGATATTCTAGCATAGGGATAAACGACATGCAAGTGATATCAGAAAATACGTTCGATGTGTGAAATGTAAATTCCTCTTAACAGGTGTCTTTACACATCAGATATTCCTATGATAAAATAACTCTTGGCATAAGGAATACACAGAATGTGTATCCCTCCAATGATGCGCAGATGCGCAATCCAAGAAAAGGAGAACAACCATGAAAAAAGGAATGAAGAAAGCTCTTGCAGTTCTTGCAGTAGCAGCTATGACTATGGGTCTTGTAGCTTGTGGCGGAAAATCCGATGCAGGCAAAGACGAAGGTGGCAAGACAAAATTATATGTAATGAACTGGAAAGATTATTGCTCTGACAACAAAGAACTCATGAAAGACTTTGAAGAAGAGTACAACTGTGAGATCGTAAACACTTATATGGAAAGTGAAGAATCTCTTCTTACCAGCTTAAAGACAGCAGCAGATGGCGAAATCGATGTTTGCCTTCCAAACTGCTCCATCTTACCTGCAGCCATCGAAGCAGGTTTACTGAAACAGATTGACACAAGCAAGATTGAAAACTTCGACAAATTATACGATCGTTTCCAGAACCAGGCTGAATGCGTAGGTTCCGATGGAAATATGTATGCCGTACCATTTGTTTGGGGTTCCACAGCAATCGCTTACAACACAGATCTCGTAAAAGAAGCTCCTGAAAGCATCGACGTATTATTCAAAGATACTTACAAAGGCAAAATCGCTTTCCGTGATGACTTTAATGACGCTGTTATGGCAGCAGCTATCGTAACTGGCCAGGATCCTACAAAACCAGAAAGTCTCGACCTTGACTTAATCAAGAAAACTCTCATCGCTCAGAAGAAATTAAACAAAACTTACTGGCAGACAGGTGACGAATTCTCCAAATTATTCGTTGGTGGCGACACAGCAGTTGGTCTTATGTGGTCCGGACAGACAGCATCCATGCGTGCAAATGGCGAACACATCGCATTTACTGTTCCTCAGGACGGCGCAATCGGCTGGGTTGACAACTGGGGCATCGCAGCAGGCACAAAAAATGAAGATCTTGCATATGCATTTATCAACTACATGATCAGCGAAAAAGTTCAGGCAGGATGGGCAACAGCAGGTGGTCCAGCTCCAGCAAACCAGGCAGCAGCTGAAAACTTAGATCCAGAATATGCAGCAGCATGTGGTATGGATGAAGGTTCCTTAAATCGCTTATACTTCATGGTTTACTTAGATGGCGCTACAAAGAGTGCATGGAATGAACTTTGGACAGAAGTTAAAGCAAACTAATCAAGAGCATCCTTTGCGATAATAACGACTTTTATAAGCCAGATCCATTGGGTCTGGCTTAACTCTTGCTATTACTGGAATGATTTCTGTGCTATAATGAAAGCAAATTTTACAGAAAATGGAGAGATGGGTATGAATAAAAATAAGCGTAGCCTCTTTGTTCTCCCTTCCGTGGGCTGGCTTGTCATGTTCACCGTGGTGCCACTGGTGATCATGCTGTTGACCAGCTTCCAGGGAGATGACGGAAGCGGATTTACCTTTGCCAATTATGTCCGCTTTTTCTCAAAATCCATGTATCTGAAGCTGACCTGGAGAACCATCGTGAATTCCTTCCTGGTTACCTTCTTCAGCCTGATTTTGGGATATCCTCTGGCCTACTTCATGGCCAAGAAAATGAAAGGAACCAAGTTAGTAATCCTGGTATTGATCATGATTCCTTTCTTCACCAATCAGCTGGTACGTGTATACTCCTGGCTGATCTTCCTGCAGGATGGCGGTATCCTGGAGAGTATTTTGAAAAGCCTGCATATTCTGGGCAGTGGCGGTCTTGGTATCCTGTATACCAGAGTGGCCGTGATCATTGGTCTGGTCCATGCATATTTTCCTTATATGGTAATCACCATCTATATGGCCTTAGAACGTATGGATGATAAACTGTTGGAAGCCAGCTACAGTCTGGGTGCCAGCCGTGTTACCACATTTTTCCGGGTCATTTTCCCGGTTTCCATGCCTGGTGTAATCTCCGGTATCATGATCGTATTTGTGCCTTGTCTGGGTTCCTTCGTTGAACCAAGAATCTTAGGTGGAACCAACGGTACGGTAATCGGTACCGTAATCGAGAAGT
>JAZUHQ010000052.1:0-2390 GCA_045641805.1 Lachnospiraceae bacterium | reverse complement strand
CCAATACATCAATATGATTATTCAATTATTCCTAAATGTCAATGATAATTATCGCAAAGCCTATAAAATAGGTATTTTTAGTTATACTTGAATACTTCCTTTTGGTTACAAAAAAGACGCATGCCTGCGTCTTTTTCTAATAGATGATTTGATTCTGTTATTTCTCTCGCTGTTTGGCTGCTTCATCCCAGCGTTTCTGCTGTTCTTCGGACTCGATGATCAAGCTGGGCACTTCTGCGGGGCGCTCATTTTCATCCAGGGCCACCATCACAAAAAGAGCTTCATTGATCAGTTTCTGGGTTCCATCCAGCTCATGAGCTGACCGCCAAACAGACGGGAATAGCCATTCAAATTGGCTTGGGTCAATACCTGAACCTGGGTGGTAAAGGATTCAGAAGCGCGTTTCATTTTTCTTTCAGACATCATAATTTCCTCGTATTATAGAGTAGTAGTGTTTATAGACCCTCTCCAAGGTCTGTGTGCTATACTGCTGAAGATGCTGTGGATTGGTATTATTTTCCTACCGCATTGACGGTTCAAGAAAGGCTCCAACCACAGCCTCTTTGCTCTAGTGTTAATCAGTTAGATACCGCATGACGGTTTATGTAGAACGAGGTTACATCTATCAGAGAGCCCTGTGGATCAACAGCAGCATCAATTAATCTTAAGGAGGTTTCTCTGATGATCTATGTCGGTATTGATGTCGCCAAAGACAAGCATGACTGCTGTATCCTTGGTTCAGATGGTGAGATCCTGTTCTCACCCTTTTCCTTTCCCAACAACTGGCAGGGCTTCGATGAGCTCTATGAGAAGATCGGTTCTTTGACCAGTGATCTGTCCAAAGTAAAAGTAGGACTCGAGGCTACCGGTCACTACTCACTCAATCTTCTGCACTCGCTCCTCGATAACGGGCTCGCCTGCTTTGTTATCAATCCGCTACATACTAATCTTTACAGAAAAGGTCAGAGCCTTAGAAAGACGAAAACGGATAAAGTCGACGCTGCTTCGATTGCTATGATGTTATTGACCGATAGGACCCTCAAGCCCTACTCAAACACATCATACCACAACGAAGAGCTAAAGTCTCTCACTAGATACCGTTTCGATAAAGTTCAGGAACGAGCAAAGTTGAAAACTTCCGTCTCCAGACTTGTCAGCATTCTTTTTCCAGAACTGGAGAAGCTCGTTCCCACTCTCCATATGGTCTCTGTCTACGCCCTTCTTTCTGAATTTCCCAGTGCCTCATCCATCGCCGGTGCTCATCTGACAAGACTGACAAATCTTCTCTATACAGCTTCCAAAGGACGTTATGGCCGAGACAAGGCTATTGTCATCCGGGATGCTGCCAGATGTTCTGTCGGCACATATCTACCGGCTAAATCCTTGGAATTAAAGCATACCATCCATCTGATCGATATCCTTTCTTCTGAAATCTCTGAAATCGAAGCTGCCATCGACGAGATCATGGCCACTCTGAATTCACCGATCACCACGATTCCCGGTATCAAGAATCGCATGGGAGCCATGATCCTTGCCGAACTCGGTGACATCTCTCGTTTCGATAATCCAGATCAGATCCTTGCTTACGCAGGGCTTTCTCCGTCTACCTACCAGTCAGGGCAGCTGACTTCCTCTTATGCTCACATGGAGAAAAGGGGCTCCAGATACTTGCGATATGCGTTATTTAATGCCACGAAGTTCGTCTGCCATTGGGAACCTGGCTTCAATGCCTACCTTTCAAAGAAACAGTCTGAAGGAAAACATTATTACGTTGCCGTTTCACATGCCTGCAAGAGGCTTGTCCGACTTATCTATCGAATGCAGTTGACGGGAGAACCCTTCAGGACAGCCTGATTCTCATCTTTTGATCTTTTCTGTGAGAGCACCCTTTCGGATGCTCTTATTGTCATGCAGTTTTCAAGGTGCTGATCTATTCATACATCTAATGATGTTTGAATCGTTTGGGGCTTGACTTTTAATAGTTAGTCTTTCTTTCTAATCCTTGTTTGATACAGTGTTTGGTTTTCGCTTGGTTTTACTCTTGGGTCTGACGTGGTTCGTCTTCCCTTCCGCACGATTGCAACATAACAGATCCCGGTTTCCAAAGACAACACATGCATTTCCAAAGTGATCGGAACATCATCCTAATTCAGACGTGATTGGAAAGTTTGGTGGAAAATATGGAATTAAGGCAATTGATAGGAAACATCTGCTTAGGCGTCGAAAGGGATGAGGAGCCCTGGGTGTTTGTGACGGGTGTGCTTTGTGGCCCGTCTGCGGATTGCTTTTGCTGCCTGAGCTGCCTTTGACGGGGTGATTAAAAACATAATAAATGTCTGATAATAATCATCTCCCGGCGGTCACCTGCCTGTGCAGGGTGATTCTATATG
>JAZUHQ010000051.1:0-3749 GCA_045641805.1 Lachnospiraceae bacterium | reverse complement strand
GACGTATTATTTGGACCTGCTTACAAGGGGATTCCTCTGGCTGTTGTTACTGCCATCGCTTTCAGTGACCTTTATGGTAAAGAAGTTCGTTACTGCTCCGACCGTAAAGAAGCAAAGGATCACGGCGCTGATAAGGGCGGCCTTCTTGGTTCTGAACTGAAAGACGGCGATAGAGTTGTTATGATCGAGGATGTAACAACATCCGGTAAGTCCATGGAAGAGACTGTTCCAAAGGTAAAGGGCGCTGCCAATGTTGAGATCGTTGGTCTTATGGTTTCTCTGGACCGTATGGAAGTCGGCAAGGGCGGCGAGAAGTGCGCACTTGAGGAAGTAAAGGATCTTTACGGATTTGACACAAATGCGATCGTATCCATGGCAGAAGTGACAGAGTACCTCTACAACAAGCCATGCAACGGTAAGATCGTTATCGACGATACATTAAAGGCAGCTATTGACGCATACTACGCACAGTACGGTGCAAAAGCTTAAGGAGGCCTTATGATCACAAAAAACACAAAGGGTGCAGGCGCAATGAGTCTGGTTCTTGGAATCCTGACTGTTATTTTTGGTATCACAGTAGGAACACTGGCGATCATTAACGGCGGAAGACTTCTTGCTGATCACAGTGACGAATTCTAATAAGAAGTATGGCAGGTAACGGGCAGTTTGTTCGTTACCTGTCTTAATAATAAGGAGAAAAAATTGGCTCGGAATATTTATGGTTTTATGAAAGTCGAGCATAAGCAGACCCGAAGAGGCATTTATCTGGCAGTCATCGGCGGTGCAACAATCGCCTGCCTGGTGATCATGCTCCTTGTCTCTTTCTTTTTGGGCGGCACACTGCCACCGGCTGCCGGTGCGCTCGGCTATCTCAGCTTTTTCATCGCGATCGTTGTCATGAAGCTGTCACTGGATCTGAGAGCGGATGACGAAGCTTACGGTCCTATGGTACACAGTGCCTGTTACGTGACGATCGCTGCAGTGGTGGTCCATGCCATGATCTTTTTGATCGGGTGCATGTCTTTAATTAATTGATCATTGAAAGGTTTAAATAGAAGAATGAAGAATAATACGACTGATCCATCCATCAATGAGTGGATCCTTGAAAGATATGATCTGGTGCTGGAACGTCTGACTTCCATTGCGGATCAGGCATCCGTTCAGGCACCCTTCGATGTTTACTTTAAGCAGCTGGCAGAGGATGTCCTCTTTGTGAGTGATGTCTATAAGTGCAGACAGGAAGGTGTCTTTGCACGTCTTTCCGAAGACGAGCGCGCAAAGATCAATCACCGTCTCTTTGAGGATGTACTGCCTGAAAACTATGCCCACAGTTTTTTAAATCCTGCTTTTGCAGTGGAGACACTGGGACAGGAACTGGGACAGTATCTCTCCTGGTTATGTGCCCAGCAGAGAGATCTGATCACCTATGCTTTCCAGAACAGATTTGAAGAAATGACAGCCTATATGGAGCTGGTGGTTGAGATCTACAACCGATTCGAAGAGGCTGTGCCAACAGCAGAAGAAGTAAAGAACAGTATCTACTGGTATGTGAGCGATTACAGCGACCTTCACCGCGCGCATTTCATCAGAGAGATGCTGGATCCTTCTCTGTCATACTATAAAGAGATCATCACGGATGCAGATCTTGAGACAACCAATTATCTCTATGATTATCCATTATGTATTACAGAAAACGAGAAGAAGATCGCCGCTTTCATGAAGACCCTGCCTCAGGAAGAGATTGATGCTATGGCCAAGACCATGGTGGACGGTTATGTCCGTGGTTTTGAGGTCTATAAGATCGATCTTTCCGAGAAGAAGACGGTGGAGCTTTGCGGCAATGTAGGTTTTGAGCGTGTCATGCGCAGTGCCATTCAGCAGTTTAAAGCAGTTGGACTGGATACCGTGATCGGCAACAGAGCGATCGCTGTGACAAGCCTCAATCCACAGGTGGCTTTCGATCACAAGTTTGATGAAGGTCTTTACCTGGATAAGGCCCTCTGTGAGCGTCTGGTCGGTGTGACAAGATCCACTTTTGAGAATTACAAGGCGGAGGCTGCAGTTTATGGCGGCCCATGCGTCATGGAAATCTTTGGTGAAGAGCCATTTGAACCACAGGCTAAGCCGGAAAATGTAAAGCTTTCCGACAAACAGCAGCAGCTGTTTGTCCAGCGTTCCGGTAAGTTTTCAGAGGTTTATTACAAATATATTGATCCGAACAAACGAAGTTTCAGTATCATTGCATGGCCGATTCCTGCCATCGGTGACCAGTTTGAAACAATCTTCAAAGAGACGATCAAAGTCAACAACCTGGACAATGCGACCTATATTCGAATTCAGCAGACCATCATCGATGCGATGGACGGTGCTTCCTATGCCCACATCCTTGGCATGAATGGCAACCGTACAGACCTCAAGGTTTCCCTGTGGCAGCTGAAGGATCCGGCTCATGAGACCGTCTTTGAAAACTGTACCGCCGATGTCAACATCCCGGTCGGTGAGGTTTTCACCAGTCCTGTCCTTAAAGGCACAGACGGTATCCTCAATGTTTCTTCCGTTTATCTCAATGACCTCAACTACAAAGATCTGATGCTTCGTTTTGAGGATGGCTGTGTCGTTGATTACGACTGCGCCAACTATGAGGATCCTGAAGAAAACAGAAAATATATGAAAGAAAACCTGATGCAGAACAGACCAACCCTGCCTATGGGTGAGTTTGCCATCGGTACCAATACAACGGCTTATGTCATGGCCAGAAAGTATGCGATCAGCCCGATCATGCCGATCCTGATCATGGAAAAGACAGGCCCTCATTTCGCCATCGGTGATACCTGTTACAGCTACAGCGAAGATCATAAGGTCTACAATCCGGATGGCAAGGAGATCGTGGCCAGAGAGAATGAAAAGTCTGCACTGAGAAATACGGAGCCTGAAAAAGCGTATTTCAATGTGCACACAGACATCACCATTCCTTATAATGAACTGGGCCTGATCAAAGTCGTATTCCCTGATGGCAGCGAGACTGAGATCATTAGGGAAGGCAGATTCGTCCTGCCGGGCACAGAAGAACTGAATATTGCACTGGATGAGGCCTAGTTCATAAGAATTGCTTATATAAAACCGGTGTTTTTTCGAAACAGAAAGAGAAGATCCGATCGAGGGTTTTCTCTTTTTGTTGATTTATAGTCGACGGTTTTGGGGAAAATCAGGTAACAATGAACAAAGCGAGGGCCGTAAATCTCTTTTGTTTCTCTATTGACGGCATGAGTGTAGACGGTTACAATAGATAATGAAAAGGTATGTGAACTGATGGTTTGCGTATTTATTAGAATAAGTTATAGATGTTTGCGGCTTGGCTCATAAATGGGAGGCCATGGGCATCGCTGAAACCCGCAATCTAAGAAAAATGATTATAAAAGGAGATATGAAAATGAGTGCAAAAGTTTGTATCATCATGGGAAGCGATTCCGATCTGCCTGTAATGAAAGGTGCCCCTCAGGTTCTCGATGAACTGGGCGTTCCTTATGAACTGACAATCTGTTCTGCCCACAGAACACCTGAAAGACTCGTGGAGATCGTATCCGGTGCAGAAGCAAGAGGTATTCAGGTAATGATCGCAGCAGCAGGCGGCGCAGCACATCTTGCAGGTGTCGTTGCATCTAAAACTGTATTACCTGTGATTGGTGTTCCTATGTATTCCAAGTCTCTTGGAGGAATGGATGCACTTCTCTCAACCGTTCAGATGCCAC
>JAZUHQ010000050.1:0-6344 GCA_045641805.1 Lachnospiraceae bacterium | reverse complement strand
GGGAGAGTATATCGACGCATCACGATTTCCTTGATTATGCGGAATCTGTGATCTGTGACTTTTTCGGTATCGAGCAACGATTATTCAATAACCGTCTGATCGTCGAAGATGTGATCGAAAGTGAAAGTGAGACGGAAAGTCTCGCGGCTTCAGAGATGGCTGAAAGCCAAACAGAATCAGAAAGTGAAATTGAAACCACTGTTTCTGAAACAAAGAAAGCAAAAACAAATCAATCAGATAAAAAAGGTCAGACAGAGAAAGCTGACCAAAAGAAGAAAACCAAAGGTAAGAAGGAGTGAGAGAGATGAGCAAAGTAGTATTGATCGATGGACATAGTATATTGAACAGAGCCTTTTACGGAATCCCTCTCTTATCCAATGCTGCAGGCCTTCATACCAACGCGGTTTATGGTTTCCTTAATATCGTTTTTAAAATCCTGGATGACGAGCAGGCCGATTATCTGGCAGTGGCCTTTGACGTTCATGCTCCTACCTTCCGTCATGAGATGTTTGAAGCCTACAAGGGTACCCGTAAACCAATGCCGGAAGAGCTCAGAGAGCAGGTGCCTTTAATGAAAGAAGTCCTGCATGCCATGAATATCCCAACCTTTGAGAAGCCTGGTCTTGAAGCGGATGATATCATTGGCACTTTAGCAAAGATCTATGAGGGACAGGGCCATGATGTTTCTGTTATTTCCGGTGACCGTGACCTTTTGCAGCTGGCCACAAAGAAGATCAAGATCTGCATCCCTAAAACAAAGATGACAGGTACAGTGATCGAATCTTATTATGATGTCGATGTGGTGGCAAAATATGGTGCCACACCAACAGAATTTATTGATATGGAAGCCCTGATGGGCGATACTTCCGATAACATTCCGGGTGTACCGGGTATCGGTGAAAAGACTGCTTCCAAGATTATTGGTACATACCACAGCATCGAAGAAGCATACGCGCACGTCGATGAGATCAAACCTAAAAAGGCTTCAGAGAATCTGAAACAGTTCTATGAACAGGCACAGTTCTCCAAAGTCCTGGCAACGATCAAAACAGACTGCGAACTTTCTTTTGATCCGGAGAGTGCAAAGATTGCGGATATGTTCAATGCTGCATCCTACGAGATCTTTAAGAAACTTGAATTAAAAAACATGCTCAAGCGTTTTGACAGTATGGACGTGGTTTCTGCTCAGTATCAGGAAGTCCGCATGATCACAGACTTTATGGAGGCGGATCACTTTGCAAGAAGTATCCAAGCAGATCAGGTTCTTGGTCTTAAGTATTTTGCGGAGGGCGATTTTGAAGGCGTCTCTGTCTGTATTCAGGGACAGCAGCCTGTCTTTATGATGACTGAAGGCATGCTCACACCTTCCTATCTTCGTTCTATGGTCACTGATATGATCAGGAGAGCAGGTATGACAAGTGTGATCGATCTGAAATCACAGCTTCCTTATCTGGAGATTTCTGAAGATGACCGTCTCTTTGACTGCAGTATTGCCGCTTATCTGATCAATCCGCTCAAGGACACCTATCATTATGATACGGTTGGCCAGGATTTCCTTGGAAAAACCATCCCTTCCAGAAGCGACTGGCTGAAAAAACTGTCCTTAAGTGAGGCAGCCTTAAAAGAACCAAAAAATCTTTCCTATTTACTTGCTTATGAATCGATGATTCCGGCAGAAAGCTATTCTGTTCTTGTTTCCCAGCTTGAGGAAACAGGGATGAAGAAGCTTTTTGATGAGGTGGAGATGCCGCTTGTTTATGTTCTTTATGATATGGAACGTTTCGGTATCCGAGCCAACAAGGAAGCACTCGCCGAGTATGGCAGCCAGCTGACAGGCCGGATTGAGACACTGGAAGCGGCCATCTATGAACTGGCAGGAGAGACATTCAATATCAACTCTCCCAAGCAGCTGGGTGTGATCCTTTTTGAAAAAATGCATCTTCCATTTGGCAAGAAGACAAAAACAGGTTATTCTACATCTGCGGATGTACTTGAAAAACTGAGAACAGAAGATCCGATCATCGGTCAGATCCTTGAATACAGACAGCTGACAAAACTGAAATCCACCTATGCGGATGGTCTTGCTGCTTATATTGACCCGGCAGACCAGCGCATCCATGGTAAATTCAATCAGACGATCACGGCGACAGGCCGTATCAGCAGCACCGAGCCGAATCTCCAGAACATCCCTGTCCGTATGGAACTGGGCCGTATGATCCGTAAAGTCTTTGTGCCTGAAGAAGGCAGAGTGTTTGTGGATGCGGACTATTCACAGATCGAACTTCGTGTGCTGGCTCATGTGGCGGGCGATGAACAGCTGATCAAAGCCTACAAGGAAGCACAGGATATTCACAGACTGACCGCTTCTCAGGTTTTCCACACACCACTTGAAGAAGTGACTTCCCAGCAGAGAAGCAACGCCAAGGCCGTTAACTTCGGTATTGTCTATGGTATCAGTTCCTTTGGTCTTTCACAGGATCTGAGTATTTCCAGAAAAGAAGCCGATAATTATATTAAACAGTACTTTAAGACCTATCCCGGTATCAAGGCATTCCTTGATCACAGTGTGGAGAGTGCTAAAGAGACTGGTTACGCAGTGACCTTATTTGGCAGAAGACGTCCTGTTCCGGAGCTTTCCGCCAGCAATTTTATGCAGAGACAGTTTGGTGAACGTATTGCCATGAACTCCCCGATCCAGGGAACCGCAGCGGACATCATCAAGATCGCCATGGTCAATGTCTCCAGACGCTTAAAGAGAGAAAATCTGAAATCAAGACTGATCCTTCAGATCCACGACGAACTCCTGATCGAGGCAACTCCGGATGAAGTGGATGTGATCAAAAAGATCCTCTCTGAAGAAATGCCGGGTGCTGCCAAACTGGCTGTCCCTCTTGAGATTTCCATGAACGAGGGTCAGAACTGGTATGAACTTAAATAAAGAACAGAAGGTGAATCTATGAAAGTATATGGTATTACGGGTGGTGCAGGCACAGGTAAATCCGAAGTCCTGCGTATCCTGAAAGATCAGTTTAAAGCCTATGTGATCCTGACAGATGATGTCGCAAGAGATCTGACATTGAAAGGCGGTATCAGTTACAAACTGATCGTTGAACATTTTGGTCAGGATGTCCTCCTTGAAAATGGGGAGCTGAACCGTCCGAAAGTAGCCAATATTGTTTTTAATGATCCAAAGGAGCTGGAAGCTTTAAACAACATGACCCATCCCTATGTCCGCAAGGAAGTGGAAAGACAGATCGCAGAAGCAGAAAAAAGCGGCCTTTATGATCTGGTAGCCGTAGAGTCAGCTATTCTTTTGGACAGTGGTTATGAAGATATCTGCGAAGAATACTGGTACGTGTATACGAAACCGGAGATCCGCAGAGAACGTATGAAAGTGACCCGTGGTTATTCCGATGAAAAGGTAGATGCGGTGATGAAGAATCAGCCTGCAGATGAGAAGTTCTTTGAAAAATGTGCCTTTGTCATTGAAAATAACACAACACTGGAAGCAATCGAAGAACAGCTTCATCGTAAACTTGACTAAACAGACACTAGAAAGACACGACAGGAATAAACTATGAATCAGACAAAAGATATGAAGAAATGGATCTATCCTCTGGTGATTGTGCTGGTCGGCATTCTGTCCATGGGTATCACGGTCTTTGCCAGAAGCAGTGCCGAATCTGAGAGACCTGAGTTGGCAACGGCAATGATCGCTTCTGCAGATGACCGGATGATCGGCAGCCGGATCGCAGAGCATTTATCCGTCTATATCGATACCACTTACGGAGAAGACATCAACGAGACACCGGTGATCGAGGAAGCAGCGGCAGTCACACCACGTATGGTGCTCAGACTGACTGAGGATGAGATCTACATGCTGGCCTGTCAGGTGACAGCAGAAGCCGGCAATGAGCCTTATGACTGTATGATCGGTATCGCCAATGTTATTATCAACCGAGTCAAGAGCTCCCGTTTCCCAAATACGATCCGCGGTGTTATTTATCAGGCGGGACAGTTCCCTCCGGCCTATACAGGTGTGCTGGATCGCATCATGAGAAATGGTCCTTATCAGGCATGCATCAATGCCACTTATGATGCACTCTATGGTGCCAGTACCGTTGGCGACTATCTCTTCTTTAATATGCAGTCCGGTGTGAATACCGGCGCATGTTCCAGATGGATGCGCCTTGGCACGACGATTTTCTATATGCCTTAATAAAAGGGTGTTGGGTTACGATCAATCCGACACCTTTTTCGACACTTGGGTAAAGAATGCCTACCGACAAACCAAAAATAGCGGGTTCAATCGGGTGATCTGGTGTCAGAAAATGAAGATTTATCCACCTTTTGTACAGGTTAGTGTAAGAAAAGATGGTTGCTTTAATAAAAACGATAGATTATAATGTTTGAATCGGAAGTATGTATACAACAAGGACTTTCCGAGTATTTTTGTAACGAAAGGGTGCATTTATGCAGTTTATGAGCATTGCCAGCGGAAGCAGCGGCAATTGTCTGTATGCAGGTAGTGATGATACACATATCCTTCTGGATGCGGGTATCAGTAAAAAAAGAATCGAAGAAGGTCTGAAAAGTTCTGGCATAGAGCCGAAGGATATCCAGGGCATTCTGGTCACACATGAACATATGGATCATATCCAGGGCATCGGTGTCTGGTCCAGGAAATATCATGTGCCGATCTATGGTACAAGAGGCACACTCAAAGCCATGCTGACGACCAAAAGCCTGGGCAAGGTGGATGAGGAACTTTTTAGAGAGATCCGTCCGGATGAAGCTTTCTCAATTGGAGACCTTGAAATTCATCCTTTTTCCATGCCGCATGATGCATCAGACCCAGTCAGTTACAGAGTGACCGATGGTCAAATGCACATCGGTACGGTCACAGACCTGGGATATGTCACAAACAAAGTGGAAGCGTCCCTCAAGAACTGCGATCTGCTCTATGTGGAAGCCAATCACGACATCCGCATGCTGGAACTTGGACCTTATCCATACCAGCTCAAGCGCAGAATCTTAGGCAACTACGGGCATCTGTGCAATGAAGTATCCGGTCGACTGATCGGCCATCTTTTGAATGAACGTCTTCAGCACATCCTGCTGGGACACTTAAGTAAAGAAAACAATTATCCGGATCTGGCTCTGCAAGCTGTCCTTGCAGAACTGAAAATGGGATTTGATTTTGATGAATCCATACCTGTGGTGGTGGCGGACAGAGATAAAGCCATGCCGCTGATCCATTTATAGACCCAGGTTGGAAAGCAATAATAATGGAGGACATTGATCATGAAAAGAACTATTATTACAGTTATTGGTAAAGACAGAGTAGGTATTATCGCTTCTGTATGTACATTCCTTGCTGCCCACAATATCAACATTCTTGATATCGACCAGTCTATCGTACAGGGCTTTTTCAATATGATGATGATCGTTGATGCCAATGGTGCAGATGAAGATTTTGCTGTACTGGTTGAGAAGATCGCAAAACTTGGTGATGAGCTTGGCGTACAGATCAAGATGCAGCACGAAGATATCTTTGATATCATGCACAGAATTTAATGAAGGGGATGCATCATGGCAAATTTATACGAAGTAACCGAAACCAATAAAATGATCGCGGAGTCCAATCTGGATGTCCGTACAATTACAATGGGTATCAGTCTTTTAGACTGCTGCGATAATGATGTGGATGTGGTTTGTGAGAAGATCTATACAAAGATCACAACAAAAGCCAGAGATCTTGTTAAAACAGGTAAGGAGATTGAGCTGGAGTATGGTATCCCGATCGTCAATAAGCGTATCTCCGTCACACCGATCGCTCTGGTTGGCGGCTCCTGCTGTAATTGTCCTGAGGATTTTGTAAAGATCGCGAAGGCGCTGGACAGAGCGGCACATACAGTTGGCATCAACTTCCTGGGTGGTTATTCCGCACTTGTTTCCAAGGGTATGACACCAGCGGACAAAATGCTGATCGAGTCCATTCCACAGGCGCTGGCTGAAACTGAACTTGTATGTTCTTCTGTCAATGTGGGTTCCACAAAGACAGGTATTGATATGGATGCTGTTAAACTCCTCGGTGAAAAGATCGTGGAGACAGCTGAACTGACTAAGGAAAATGATTCCCTTGGCTGTGCCAAGCTTGTTGTTTTCTGTAATGCACCGGACGATAATCCATTCATGGCAGGTGCTTTCCATGGCGTGACAGAGGGTGACTGTGTCATCAACGTCGGCGTATCAGGCCCTGGTGTTGTTAAGCGTGCCATCGAGGAAGTTCGCGGCAAGGATTTTGGTGTTCTTTGCGAGACGATCAAGAAGACTGCATTCAA
>JAZUHQ010000049.1:0-2312 GCA_045641805.1 Lachnospiraceae bacterium | reverse complement strand
GATGGTATCACAGCAATCCAGATGGATATCAAGATCCATGGTCTGACACGTCCGATCGTTGAAGAGGCTATTGCCAGAACAAAGATCGCAAGAGAGTACATCATCAATGAGATCCTGACACCATGTATCGCTGAGCCACGTCCGGAGGTTGGCGCTTACGCTCCAAAGATCCAGCAGATCAAGATCGATCCATCCAAGATCGGTGAAGTTGTTGGTCAGAAGGGTAAAGTTATCAACCAGATCATCGATGAGACAGGCGTTAAAATCGATATCACAGATGATGGTTCCGTTTCTATCTGCGGCGTAGATAAGGCTGGCATTCAGAAGGCAATCGATATGATCACAATGATCGTATCCGAGTTTGAAGAGGGCCGTATCTACACAGGTAAGGTTGTAAGCATCAAAGAGTTCGGTGCATTCCTTGAGTTTGCGCCAGGTAAGGAAGGTATGGTTCATATCTCCAAGCTTGACAAGAAGAGAGTTAACCATGTAGAAGATGTATTAACACTTGGTGATGTGATCAAGGTTAAGTGCATGGGCAAGGATAAGATGGGCCGTATCAGCTTCTCCAAGAAGGATGCTGAATAATCTGCAGAAAATCTGAAATAGATTCAAATATAGGAAGAACTTTCGCGAAATAGATTCTCTATCTATGGTGCGAAAGTTCTTTTTTTGTCATCCGGAAAAGGGTATAATAATAGTATCAAACAGTGAATGCAAAAGTATGATAAGGAGGAAGATCGATGAAGATCAGAATCTGTCCGTATTGTGACGGTGAAATGACAAAAGCACACAAATGTGATGGCTGTGGTTCCTGGGTGTGGAAACCGGAAGTGCTGGACATCCATTTTAATGCAGATACAAGAGGTCTGGGTGAAGCGGACTGTGCATATGGGGATGAACATGATGCGAAAGACCATAAAGAAAGAGATATCTGGAAAGCCTACAGACAGCCGATCCAGCAGCTGACCCGTGAACATAAGGAAAAAGAAGAGAAGACAGAACGCAGAAGCAGGAGAGCAGAAAGGCGCAGCGGTAAAGCAAAACCGGGCCTTTTGATTTTGGTGGTTGTGATCTGGATGATCATCAATATCGTGATCGCACTGGTTGAGAGTATGGATTCTCTGGATTTTGATGAAATTCGAGGGGCTCTGGATAATCCTGTGATGATCAAAGAGGAGATTCAGAATCTGTTTGGCGATGGTGATGAGGCGCATGATGGCATCGTTTTCCTGGATTCTGATGAGATCTATGATTATACGGATCGATGTAATGCATCCGGCCATTTCGCCATGAATGTGGGTGCAGTTTCTGAAGTGATGGATGCATGGTTGGAAGACTGTTATAAGAAAGAAGGACTTAAAGGTTTTGATGCCTATGATGATAACTGGATTGATTACAATTCTTATGTAGATGGGGAACCGATGGTCAGATTGAACAGTACCTGGGTTTATTCCATGGACGATGATGATGAAGAACTTGTATACGTGGATTTTGATTCTGTGACAACACATGTCCATTCTGTGTCCATGTATGACCTTCCTGTCAGAAATGTAAAACCTCTTCTTGCTGCACTTATGAATGCAGAAATATCAAGTGGAGCGGAGATTGATCTTTTACCTGGTGAACCGGAAGAAATCGTCGATGAACTTTTGGACGAAGGCAATTTTGATTATTCTGAGGGGCCACTTTTCATCTACGGCAGAGTTGAAGGCAATACCGTCGTCTGGTGTGATTTCGGCGTGAATGAAGATTAGTATGGAAAACTGTATATAAATTCAAAAAAACCATATTCACAACCGTGTTTTTGCGGTGGTGAATGTGGTTTTTTTGGATGGAAAAATTGCATAAAATTGAATACTTTTGACTCATTTTCCTCGTGTTGAATATGGGCGATAAATGCCAAAAAAATAACAATTGTATGGGAAAGTAAACAACTTTGCCAGTCCTTTAACTTGACGTTATGTACAAATTGTATTAAAATATTGGTAACAATGACTAGCATAGGTCATTTGGTTGGTCATATATAGAAAGGAGAAAATTATCATGGCTAAAGTTATGAAAACTATGGATGGTAATACTGCAGTAGCTTGGACTTCTTACGCGTTTACAGAAGTTGCAGGTATCTTCCCTATTACTCCATCCTCACCAATGGCTGAAGTTACTGACGATTGGGCAGCCAACGGCAGAAAGAACATCTTCGGTCAGACAGTTAACGTTGTAGAAATGGAATCCGAAGGTGGTGCAGCAGGTGCTGTTCACGGTTCTCTTTCTTCAGGTGCTTTAACTACAACTTATACAGCTTCTCAGGG
>JAZUHQ010000048.1:0-2200 GCA_045641805.1 Lachnospiraceae bacterium | reverse complement strand
AAATACCGTATTAAGCAGCTCTGTCTTTTGTCAGACAAGATGTTCTTAGAGCAGAATTTTGTTGCCAAGCATACTCATTTAAAAACCTTGAAATTATATTCCAGTAACGACTATGGTGGCGAGGCAGAAGGAGTTCTGCAGCTTGACCTGATCGACGACGAAACCAGAGATAGTGTTTCTACCATTCAGATTGATGTCAAGGATCTGATGAACAATGCTTACACAGACTTTGATGTCAATGTTCAGCTGGTGAAAAATCATTCCTATACCATAAGATTAACAACCCAGGGAGCACAGTCCGGCAAAGAGCCGATTTTCTACCAGTGGACGACCAAGGAAAGAGGTTTTCGAGGTAAAGCCCTTGTCAATCGCCAGCCCCAGAGACGATATCTGGTTGCCAAGTTCTACTATCCGGTAACCATTTACCAGAACTGGGCAGCTATTGTCATCCTGATCGGACTGATCATAC
Organism: Lachnospiraceae bacterium; assembly: GCA_045641805.1. Classification (GTDB taxonomy): domain Bacteria; phylum Bacillota; class Clostridia; order Lachnospirales; family Lachnospiraceae; genus Coprococcus_A. The sequence goes on along the minus strand of JAZUHQ010000048.1, from coordinate 1,731 downwards.
TCTTGATCCTGTTCGACCTCCCTCTGAAGGATAAGACGCTGTCAAGACTTGGGAAAGGCTTGATTTTACTGGCACCACTATTCACTTTCTGGATGGTGGAACGATTTACCAATAATACCATTTTCAAGATGAGAGCCGGAGAATTTTTATTCAATGTGCTCTTGTATGTCATGTTCTTTGGCATCCTATATCTTGTTTTTATGTCAAAGAGACTGGCCATCACACTGGGGATGGGAATCTGGTATGTGCTGGGTCTTGCCAACTGCTTTGTCCTCAACTTTAAGGGGGCACCGATCGTTCCGTCGGACATTCATTCCGCGGCAACCGGCTTTAGTGTGGCAGCGAATTATACTTACTCGATTCAACCTGTCTTTATCTGGAATATGCTGCTTATGATTCTTTATCTGGCGGTCTTATTCCGCTGTCCGGTGGAATTCAAGATCAGCTGGTCGAAGCGATTTATGTTCCTTGCATTGATTTTGGGTGTATCTTCCGTTCTTGGCTTTTTCGTTGTGGAGCAGAAGACGCTTAAGAGTGTCGGCATCAAGAACAATGTCTGGGATCAGAAGAAGGGCTATGCCAAGAATGGTTTGTTCTTCGGTTTTGTTCTCAATATGAACTCCCTTTTCCAGGAGAAACCGAGCGATTATTCCGAAACGGCAGCCAAAGATATCGCAGAGCGTTATAAAGAAATCTTTGCCAACGAAGACAAGGTAAAAGGCAAGTTAAAGCCCAAAAATGGAAAGAAACCAAATGTAATTGCCATCATGAACGAGGCATTTTCCGACCTCGCTGTGGATGGTAATTTCACAACCAATGAAGATTATATGCCATATATTCATGGCCTTAAGAAAGATACCATCAAGGGGAATCTTAGCATGGGCATCTTTGGATCTGGTACCTGTAACTCCGAGTTTGAGTTCCTGACCGGCAATACCATCAGCTTCTTACAAAGCGGTATTATCGCTTACACCCAGGTAGTCAAGGATACCCTGCCAAATGTAACTTACAACTTAAAAGATCAGGGTTATAAAGGCAATCTGGCGCTTCACCCATATCTGGCTTCTGGCTGGAATCGTCCACAGGTATATGAGGAGATGGGCTTTGAGCACTTCTACAGCCAGGATGACTTTAAGAAACCTTTGATGTATCGTAAATACATTTCCGACCAGTCCAACATGGAGAAGATCGTGGAATTATACGAACAAAGAGAAGCGCAGGATGAGCCGTTCTATCTGTTCAATGTAACCATGCAGAACCATGGTGGATTCGACATCAACTATGAAAACTTCAAGCATGACATCTATCTTACCGACAACCACATCAGCGAGCAGGCCAACCAGTACTTCTCCCTGATTCGTAAGACAGATGAAGCCTTTAAGTATCTGGTGGAATACTTTAAAAAGGTAGACGAACCTACCATCATCGTCATGTTTGGTGACCATCAGCCAGCGGTAGAAAGTTCCTTCTATGACAGCATCTTTGGCAAGTCTTCCGGAGACCTTTCCAAAGAAGAGATGATGGCAAAATATCAGACACCATTTATTATCTGGACCAATTATGATATAAAAGAAGAAACCATCGATCATATGAGTGCCAATTATCTGGGAGCCTATGTGATGACCCAGGCCGGTCTTGAAACCAGTCCATACCAGAAATTCCTCATGAAATTATACGAAAAATTACCAGTCATCAGTGCCATGGGCTGTTTTGATGCCGAAGGTAAATACT
>JAZUHQ010000047.1:0-2276 GCA_045641805.1 Lachnospiraceae bacterium | reverse complement strand
GATTGGACAGAGTTGAAACTTCAAGTGCATTGATCGTACCGTCTTTATCTGCACCGAGTTTAACCTTTATACACATCTGATGACGGCTGTTACCGCAGGAGAATGCTTCCTTACGTGTAAAGATCATCTTTGCCGGTTTTCCTGTCTTCATGGTGACGATGGCAGGATAATATGGGGAATCGATGGTCTGCTTCGCACCGAAACCGCCGCCGATACGAGGCTTGTTAACACGGATACGGGATTCAGGAATCTCAAGCGCACGGGACAAGGATCTTCTGGCATGGAATGGTACCTGTGTAGAACAAGTAACAACCAGACGATCATTCTGATCCAGGTAGGTGAATGTCTGGAATGTTTCCATCATTGTCTGTTCCTGAGCAGGGGATTCATATTCCTTCTCGATCACAATATCGGAATGTTCAAACCAGTAATCGACATCACCATGACTCTCAGTACCTTCAACAACAATGTTTCTCTTAGGATCCGCATTGCTTGGTGGAAAGAGATTTAAGTAATCTTCATAGTCATGAAGAATGACAGGATTGTCCTTTGCATTCTTATAATCCAGAACAGCTTCAAGGACTTCATATTCAACTTTGATCATCTGAAGTGCTTTCTCAGCCGCTCTCTCATCAACAGCAGCGACGATTGCAACTTCATCACCCACGTAACGCACAACCTGATCCAGGATCAGACGGTCATACGGGGATGTTTCAGGATAAGACTGACCGGCATTGGTAAAACGTGTCTTTGGAACATCTTCATATGTCAGAACACATTCAACACCGGGTACAAGCTTCCCTCTGCATACATCTATTTTTTTGATTCTTGCATGGGCATATGGGCTTCTGAGACATTTGACGATCAGACAGTCTTCCATTGCAAGGTCATCTGTATATAATGGTTTTCCTTTGATCAGGGAAAGACCATCTACTTTTCGAATTCTCTGGCTGACATATTTCATCGTGTCACCTCCAGATACTTCTTAATCGCACGCATCTGGGAGATATAACCTGTACACCGGCACAGATTGCCTTCCAGATAGTGAAGAATGTCATCTTCCGTTGGATTGACAAGCTCACGTTTCATTGCTAACACATTCATGATAAAACCAGGTGCACAATAACCGCACTGTTCTGCACCTTCGTCTACCAGAAATTCACCAAACTCAGTCGCTTCTTTCTGAAGACCTTCAAGTGTTGTCACCTTTCTGCCATCGCAGCGAGCAGCCGGCACTGAGCAGGAAAGGACAGGCTTATCATCCAGCCATACGGTACAGAGACCACAGTTGGTTGTATCGCAGCCACACTTGACGCTCTTGCAGCCATTGTCACGAAGAACTTTGAGCAGCATATCATCAGGTTCACATACAATGGCTTTTTTCTTACCGTTTAAAGTCATCTGAATTAACATGATGCCACCTCCTTGACTGCTCTCTTGAGAAGTACTTTAGCCAGTACTTTTCTGTATTCTGCGCTGGCGCGCATGTTGCTGGTAAAGGTTACCTCTTCCACAAGGATCTCTCCTGCCTTCTCACAAGCTGTTTCAGGATCGGTTCCTTTCTTCAGCTCTTCTGTCAGATAGGCAGATGTTTTCTCTGCAATGACTGCCTTTGGTCCTCTTGCACCGACAGTCACTGTCACCAGGCCGTCAGGCTTCATGGAAGCAGCCAGGTTCAGCATAGGGAAATCTGCACGTTCATTTCTAAACTCCAGATATTTGGCTTTACGATTATCTTTTCTGATTCTGATCTTTTCAATCAGACATTTTTGATAAGGTTCCTCCATAAAGATCTTGAGTGGAACATCCCCTCTGCCGACAATGGTCACATATGTGTCCAGCGTAAGAAGCGGTGTCAGGAAATCAGAGAAACCAAATCTTCCATAAACGGATCCACCAACAGTGACTGTATTTCTGAACTGTGTACCGATAATTGATGAAATGCAGGTAGCAAGTGTGCCATTAAAGTTATTCTTCAGAATATCACTTGTCTCTACACTTCGATATGAAGTCATGGCACCGATTTCAATAAAATCATTCTCTTCACGGATATAATCCAGATTCAGTTTGCTGAGATCGATTGCTGTCTGAATGCGCTTGTTGCCCAGTCTGAGCCACGCGCATCCACCCACAATGCAGTTTGCCTTTTTCGCTTTTAACAGTTGATCTGCCTGTTCCAGAGTTTCAGGCATGACATACTCTCTGATGGTATACATTATCTACCCCCGAAATGTGTGTGAATTAAATAGTTGAAAGGTAAGCGACAAGACTCTCCA
>JAZUHQ010000046.1:0-3105 GCA_045641805.1 Lachnospiraceae bacterium | reverse complement strand
AGCAAGCTCCTTGAGATATCCCTCCAGCTCAAGTGAACTCATCTGTAAAATCTCCGTTGACTGAAGCATGCGCTGTGACAGTTTGAGCGTCTGCGTCATCTGCATTTTCAGTTCCATTCATTTCTCCCTACTTGATAACACAATTATTCTCCAGCCTATATTATAGCACCATACAAACTAACTAGCAATTTTTATGCCACAAAAAAATAACATTCGACAATGGTCAAATGTTTGCTTCTATAGTACAATATAGGGAGCATAATCGCGAATAAACAACCTGGTTTTTTTATTTCTATACAAAAAGGGGTATTCAAATGGCTATTACAGAAAAAGACTTTGGTGTAACCAAAGAAGGAGAAAAAGTAACTTTATATACAATTACCAATGCCAATGGCAATTCCGTTTCTCTGCTCAACTATGGTGCGATCATTCAGTCCGTCATGATCAAGGATCAGTATGGCAAGATGGTCGACTGTGTCCTCGGTTTTGACAACATCGAAGCCTATGAAGCAGATGATGCCAGTATCGGTGCATCTGTCGGCCGTGTCGCCGGCCGTATTGCCGGTGCTTCCTTCACGCTGAACGGCAAGGTCTATCCACTGGCTAAAAATGATGGTGAGAACCATATCCATGGTGGTCCTAAGGGCTTTGGACGCTGTGTCTTCTCAGCGCAGACTTTCGAGGATCAGTCCGTGGTTGCTTTCACACGTTTGTCACCGGATGGTGAGGAAGGTTACCCAGGTAACCTGAATCTTTCCATCGTTTTCACTTTCGATGACTACGACAGACTCTACATCAACTATCTGGCTCAGTCCGATGCCGACACACCACTTGTCCTGACGAACCATGCCTACTTCAACCTGGCAGGCCAGGGAACCGTCCTCAACCATGAGATGATGGTCTGTGCGGATGAGTTCGTGGAGGCAGGTCCTGACAACATCCCAACCGGCAAATTCAGAAGTGTTGAAGGTACACCACTCGATTTCAGAACCATGAAACCGATCGGCCGCGACTTCCACACAGACTACGACATGATGAACGCTGCCAAGGGTTACGATCAGGTCTTCTGCATCAAAAAGACCATCGAGACTTCCGATATCCGCAACTGCGGTATCCTGACAAGCCCTGAGACAGGCATTACCATGTATGTCACATCCAACTTCCCATGTATGGTTGTCTACACAGCCAACTATCTGGAGAACAGACCTGGCAAATATGGTGCGATCTACAATCCACAGGATGCGGTTTGTCTGGAGACTCAGTTCCATCCAAATGCCGTGAATGAGCCAAACTTCCCATCCGTCATTCTCAAGGCGGGTCAGATGTTCAATTACACCACTTCCTACGAGTTCGATAACGGTGCCGAGGAAATGGCAGACCTGGACGATTAATCCATCCATTCATCATTCCATATTTTTTATAAATTCTCTTTGACAAACGAAAAAGACCGCCATGCGGTCTTTTTTCGTTTTGACTGTTTCTTTTGTTTTCTGAACCAGCCTAGATATAAGCTTTATTGGCCTCAATAAAGCTTGTTTTTCTCTCGATCATCTCATCGATACGCTCTATATAATCCTTGACGGATTTGACGTTTTCCACGCGTTCAATACGCTGGCCATTCTCTCTGCGTTCCATCACAAACTTGGAGGAAGCACCGGCACCCAGGGCCAGAATGGTCTGTTTCTCTTCCATGATCAGGATGTTGTAGAGGCCTTCACAGCCCTCTTTGGCATAGCCAACGTTTTCAAGGTTGCCTGCAATGTTCTTCTGTCTGTAGAGATAGTAAGGATTGCAGCCAATCTTCTGTGTGCCCTCACGGCTGATGGCGATCATGCGGTTCACTTCTTCTGCTCCGGCTACAGGGAATTTCTCTCTGTTCTGATTCAGGAAGGCCGCTCTCTTGAGCGCCAGGGAGTGCACGGTCACGCTGTCAGGTGCCAGTTCCGTGATGATATCCATCGTATGCTGCATATGCGCACTTGTCTCACCCGGAAGTCCTGCGATCAGGTCCATGTTGATGTTGCCAAAGCCGACTTCTCTTGCCAGCTTGAAGGCTTCGATAACTTCATCTGTTGTATGGCGTCTGCCGATCAGATCCAGCGTCTGCTGGTTCATGGTCTGTGGATTGATAGAGATTCTGTCAATGCCATGCTTTTTGATCACTTCCAGTTTATCTCTTGTGATGCTGTCCGGACGGCCGGCTTCAATCGTCGCCTCGCGGACACCGGAAAGATCAAAATACTGCTCAAGACATGTCAGAAGAAGGTCCATCTGGCCTGCTGTCAGGGAAGTTGGTGTACCACCACCCATGTAGAAAGTCTCCAGATGTTTGTCCCCCATCATGGTACTTGCTGCTTTGATCTCTTTCTCAAGCGCATCCAGATAGGCATCCACCTGTTTGCTCCACTGGGCCAGCGGGTAGGATGAGAAGGAACAGTAGGCGCAGATGGATGGACAGAAAGGAATACCCACATAGAGGCTGTAGGTATGATCATAATCCATGCCTCGGAGAATCTTCTCCTCGCGTCTGGCGATCTCAGCAGAAAGGACCGCTTTCTCTTCACTGACATAATAATTGTCTTTCAGGTAATCGGCGGCTTCCCTGTCGGTACTGCCCTTTTCAAAAAGCTCCATTGGGATCTTGGTCGGACGGATACCGGTCAGTGTGCCCCATGGCAGACTTTTGCCTGTATAGTTTTTCAGAAGGCCATAGAGAACCTGTTTCAGTTCATTTCTTCCTGTCTTGTAGTCACTGAGTGTACAGACACCGGAAGCACACAAGCTCTTTCCTTCTGTATCCGAGATCTTGAGATCCACGCTTACCTCACCATAGGAGACATCCAGGCGGTATTCCCAGTCTGCCTCTGCTTCTCTGACGATCTTAGGACCATCATAGTAAGCCATGAGCAGGGCACGGATATCGTTCTCAAAATCCGGTCTGTTCATATGTAATGCAATCATGAATTTTCCTTAACCTTTAGAAAAATGGATTAAACTGCTTTTCTTCGCCAACGCTTGTTGTACTGTCATGACCCGGGCAAACCAGGACATTCTCAGGCAGAACAAAGATCTTTTCGCGTACGGAACGAACCAGCTGAGACATGC
>JAZUHQ010000045.1:0-5368 GCA_045641805.1 Lachnospiraceae bacterium | reverse complement strand
GTTCCATTTATTAAGACAGGTGGTCTTGCAGACGTTGCAGGTACATTACCAAAGTCCTTTGACAAGGAAGAGTTTGATTGTCGTGTTGTTTTACCTAAATATAAAGCAATTCCGGAAAAATTCCATTCCCAGATGGAATATGTAACGAACTTCTACATGGAAATCGCAGGCAAGATGGTTTATGTTGGTGTGTTTACAATGGAACTTGATGGTGTTAAGTTCTACTTCATCGACAATGAGCACTATTTCTCCGGCGCTAAGATCTACGAAGATGGTATTTGGGATCTTGAGAAGTTTGCATACTTCAGCAAAGCAGCACTCTCCATGCTGCCAGTGATCGACTTCCAGCCTGAGATCATCCACTGCCATGACTGGCAGACAGGTCTCGTTCCTGTATACATGAAGAACGAGTTCCTTGATATCAACAAATATGGTGAGTTCTTCCACGATATGAAGGCCATCATGACAATTCATAACCTTAAGTTCCAGGGTATCTGGGGTATCGATGAGATGATGGCTGTGACAGGTCTTCCTGGCTACCTCTTCACATCCGATAAGCTTGAGGCTTACCAGTGTGGTAACTACCTTAAGGGTGGTCTTGTTTACGCTGACTGGATCACAACAGTATCTTCCGTTTATGCAGATGAGATCAAGTATCCATTCTACGGTGAGAAGCTGGATGGTCTGATGAGAGCTAGATCCAACAACCTTTCCGGTATCGTCAATGGTATCGATATGGACGAGTGGAATCCGGCAACAGATGCACATCTCGTACATGCTTTCTCCGCTTCTGATTTCAGAACAGAAAAGGCTAAGAACAAGACAGCACTTCAGGAAGAGCTTGGCCTTGCTGTTGGCGAAGACAAGTTCATGATCGGTGTTGTATCCCGTCTGACAGACCAGAAGGGCTTTGACCTGATCGACTGCGTGATCGAGCAGATCTGTGCAGAGGACGTTCAGCTTGTTATTCTTGGTACAGGCGATCCTCGTTATGAGAACCTCTTCCGTTACTATGAGTGGAAATATCCAGACCGTGTTTCTGCAAGCATTATGTATGACAATACACGTTCCCATCGTATCTATGGTGCATGTGATGCATTCCTTATGCCATCCTTATTCGAGCCATGTGGTCTCAGCCAGCTCATGAGCTTACGTTATGGTACACTTCCAATCGTTCGTGAGACAGGTGGTCTTAAAGAGACAGTTGAGCCTTACAACGAATACCTTGGCACAGGTACAGGTTTCAGCTTCACAAACTACAATGCCCATGACATGCTTCACGTTATCGATTATGCAAAGGATATCTACTACAATCACCGTGAAGAGTGGGATAAGATCGTTGACAGAGCAATGGCAGCTGATTTCTCCTGGGAAGCATCTGCTAAAAAGTACGAGGATCTTTACCGTACACTGTAATCCTGAAAAAGAATCTCTATTAAAAACATTACAGGGAGCTGCAAAAAAGCAGCTCCCTTTTTTGTCTTCCGATGGGTTTGCAGAGGGAGAAGGCCTTGTGTTGCACAGGGATAGAATCAAAGCGGTTGTCTCTTGCACTGCTTGCTTGGGATAGTGTAAAATAAATATATATGAATTCCCCAACAGGAGAAAACTGAATGAAAAAACACTTTTTATATATGACCATGATACTTGTGCTCATGGGTATGCTGACCGCATGCAGCACAGGTGGACAGACGACAAAAGAGACAGAAGCAGCGCAGACTGAGACTGAAGGCGAGACAGAGATCGTCTACGATGAATCTCTCCGTTACAAAGCCTATCAGGAAGTCCTCAGCACTTTCAGATCGGAAGGTGCGCTTCCAAACGGTTACTTCATCGAACTGGACGAAGGCAATGATATCAACAGCAATGTTTTTGCTGTTTTTGATATCGATAAAGATGGCAGAGATGAGCTGATGATCCGCTATACATCCGGCTCCATGGCTTCCATGACAGAAGTGATCTACGATTACAGCTTCAGTCAGGAAATGCTGTATCAGCAGTTTCAGGATTTTCCAAATCTGACCTATTTTAAAAACGGCGTGATCGAAGCCGGCATTTCCCATAACCAGGGACTGGCGGGCGACTTCTGGCCATATGCTTACTATATCTATAATCCGGACAGGGACGTTTTCGTCCGTGAAGGTTTTGCAGATGCACTGGATGCCGCTCTCATCAGCAGCAGCTCAGACGTCGTCTTCCCTGAGCAAGCCGATGAGGATGGCGATGGTGTTGTTTACCTGATCACCAATTCGGAGATGGATAAAGAACCGATGGATGGCAGTGCTTATGAAGCATGGCGCCGTGAGCTGGTAGGCGATGGCAGTACCATCGTACCGGCTTATATCAGCCTGACAGAAGAGAACATAGCAGCAGTCACAAACCTGCATCAGTAAAAAGAAATATGGATAACATCGAGGGATTCTGAGAAGGATCCCTCTTCATTGTTTTGAAAAAGGAGGATTCCCATGAGATTTTTCCATTTATCGGATCTGCATATCGGAAAGATGCTCATCGATAGAGATATGACTCGGACACAGGAAGATGTGCTCCATCAGATCTTCTGCGCAGCAGAAACATACCGCCCGGATGCCATCTTGATCGCTGGCGATATCTATGACCGTTCCGTGCCATCCGGCGAAGCCACCAGGCTCCTGGACCGTTTTCTGATCCGGCTTAAGCAACTGGCGATCCCTGTGATGATCATTGCCGGTAACCATGACAATCCACAGAGACTTCAGTATGCCAGTGGTTTCATGGAAGAAGACCGGATCTATATCAGTGCCTTTTCTCCGGAAAGCCAGGAGGATCACCTGAAAAAGGTGACGCTTGGCGATGCTTATGGCCCTGTCCATTTTTATCTCATGCCTTTTGTAAAGCCGGCTTCCATCCGTCATTTATCCGAGACACCGGCAGCCGATTATCACGAAGCTGTCAAAATCATTCTGGACCGCGAAGCGATCGATCATGAGGAGAGAAATGTCCTGATCGCCCACCAGTTTTTTGCAGGCAATGGACAGACGCCGGAGCTTTCAGATTCTGAACTCCGCTATGCCTCCGTCGGCGGCCTGGATCAGGTGGACAGTTCCCTGGTCAAAGACTTTGATTACGTGGCGCTCGGCCATATCCATAAAAGTCAGAAGGTGGGCGCAGACCATATCCGTTACAGCGGTACACCGATCAAGTATTCCGTCAGTGAACGCAGTCATCAAAAGAGTATCACCATGGTGACGATGGGTGAAAAGGGAAGCCCCAATGTTTATACACAGATTCCGCTGATAATGCATCCGGATCTGCGTCTTGTGGAAGGCTTTCTGGACGATGTTCTGGCCGAAGCGACAGATGAAAATCGAAAGGACTATGTCAGCATCCTGATCCATGATGAGAATCCGGTGCGCGTCAAGCAGCAGCTGGAAGAAGTGTATGAAAACATTCTGGAAGTCCGCATCGAAAATGCCAGGACCCAAGCCGTCTTTTCCGCTGACTCCGATCAGACGGATCTTCCGGATCCGATGACGGCCTTTGCCCAGTTCTATCAGGAAGTCAATGGACTGCCGATGGACGATGAGGAGACCAGGATCATGCAGTCCTTGCTTGTATCCTTGGGAGAGGAGGAGAAATCATGAGACCATTAAAACTGCATATGCAGGCCTTCGGCTCCTATATTGACCAGCAGATTGATTTTGAAGATAAAGAGGGTCTTTTCCTGATCACTGGTGACACAGGTGCAGGAAAGACCACGATTTTTGATGCCATTACATTCGCCCTCTACGGCAATACATCCGGCGGTAAACGTGATGGCAAGATGATGCGCAGCCAGTATGCGCCGGAAGATCTGGAGACAAAAGTCACTTTCGCCTTTATGTATAAGGGCGGGCGGTATATCATCATCCGAAAACCGGAGCATACGATCACAAAAACACAGAAGAACGGTAAAATCAGAGAAGTGAAGGTGAAGTCGGAAGTCCGATTGATCACCTGCCATGAAGATGGCTCGGAGACGGAGCATACAGGTAAGAAAGGCGAGATCGATCTGGCCATTCAGACACTGATCGGTCTTAACAGCAGCCAGTTTACGCAGATCGCCATGCTGGCTCAGGGCGATTTCCAAAAACTCCTTCATGCCTCCTCCGATGAGAAGAAAGCCATCTTTTCCAAGATTTTTGATACGAGTATTTACGCTTCCATGGAGTGGGAGCTCAAAAAGCGATTTGACCAGGCCAGCGAGGCTTATGAGGAGAATGAAAAAGACATTCGAAAAGAACTGGATCGTATCCTTCCTCTGGAAGGCAGTGAACTTTCGGAAGCCTGGCTTTCCGGAGAGTTTGCAGATCATTTCTCGGATGTCTATGCGGATGCCCTGATGGACTATGTAGGTGGCATCTGTCAGGAATGCAGGAAGGCTGCAGAGAAAGCGGAAGAGGAAGCCGGTGCCAATCAGAAACAGATGGCTGGCCTTCAGCTTAAGCTTCAGGAAGCAGCAGAACTCAATCATAAGTTCAGAGCGATGGAAGTGGAAGAAGAGAAAAAGAAAGTGCTTGCCCGGAAGAAAGAGACAGTGGATGCAGCCAGAGACCAGGTGGCCCGTGCAGAAAAGGCCATGAAGGTACGTCCGGACTATGTGGCTTATGAGCATGCAGACCGGCAGCTCAAATCCCTTCTCATCTCAGAAAAAGCACTTTTGAAAGCCATCGAAACAGCGATTCCAAAGCTGGCTGTCCTTGAAAAAGCCATGGAAGAGGCCAGGGCAGAGGAGAAGGCTAAGGCGCAGGATCTCAACCATAAGTGCCAGAGCCTTAAGGACACACTGCCTCAGTATGCCCTTCTTCGGGAGCTGGAAGCAGAAGAGAGAGTTCTTCGTGACGCGATCGAGGGAGGAGCGCGCGCGCTTTCTGACATGGGACAAAAACAGACCCATCTGACAGAAGATCTGGCAGCGCTTGAAAAGGAGACAGAGGCGCTGAAAAACGCCCTTCGAAACAGGGAGGATCTTGAAAAACTGAGAGCCGTCGAGGCGGATAAGCTTGAGAGGCTCGAGGTTCTGAAAGGACTTTGTCAGAAAGTGGTCGATGACGTGGTTGGCCTTATGGAGACCAAACACGCTGAAGAAGACGCAATTACATGTGCCAATGAGGCACAGTTGGTATATAATAACGCCTATAGGCAATTTATCGGGCAGCAGGCAGCCCGTCTCCGTATGGAATTAAAGGACGGACAGCCATGTCCTGTCTGTGGCAGTACCCATCATCCGCTGACCGCATGTGATGGAGAAGAAGATCATATCGTCACGGAGGAAGAGGTGGACGAGGCAAAGGCCGCCTTTGAGAAGGCTGAGAAAAAGAGACAGGAAGCCCACACCGCCAGAGAAACC
>JAZUHQ010000044.1:0-2812 GCA_045641805.1 Lachnospiraceae bacterium | reverse complement strand
ACAAAGGATACTTTGTCAGGATTGTAGACACAAAGCTCGCAGTCCAGAATGGCAGAAGCAGAGGCCTGCATCTCATCTGCCAGCGGATCTGTGATCTTGATCTCCTTGTTGAGATAGTCGCCCATCGTGCGGATGATCGGGAGCAGGTGACGCTGCTTATCGATCTTGGCACCGTCATTGGCACTACGGTTCATATGGATGGCCAGATTTGGAATGTAGATGACCGGGCGTTTGAAGTCTACCAGCCTGCTGATCGGCTGATCATAGCGTTCTCCGCGGAGAACAACCTTACCTGCCAGGGACAGAGGTCTGTCAAAATAAGTGGACAGGATCGGACCGCCGTAAACTTCGGTGTTGAGCTGAACATAGCAGTGATTATGAATCTCAGGGTTTGGTTTGATCTTCAGACATGGGGAATCCACATGGGCACCTGTGATGTGTACAGGGTTCTTCAGATCACAGTTTTCACCGATGGTGAAAGCATACAAGGTGGATGAGAAAGGCATGCAGTAGTATTTACCGCCCTTTTCCAGTGGCCAGTCTTCTTTCATATCTAAGGCTTTGAAACCAGCTGCATCGAGAAGTCCGGCAGTGTAAGCCGTCACATGGAAGACAGAAGGGCTGTTTTCCAGATAGTCGGCCAGTTCTCTTATTTCAATTGGATACTGTTTCATAAATATCGTCTCCATTCTATTTTTTCCCACAGCCTACTATAGCACAGTTTTATCGTCGTTTCCAGTCCTCTTAAATGTGAAAACCTCTTTTCAAAACAGTATTACGTATGCTATGATAAGTAGTAATGAAAACTACATGTGACAGAATATAATGACGGAGGAGACTTTATGTCCTATAGAATTGCTGTTGACAGCTGTACAGATTTAACGCCTGAGATGAAGGCGGATGAACATATCAAGCTTGTCCCATTGACCCTTCTGGTTGGTGAGGATTCCATTATTGACGACGAGACTTTTGATCAGAAAAGCTTTCTTGCAAAAGTGGCAGCCTGTCCTGAGGCCCCATCTTCAGCATGCCCATCCCCTGATGCTTTTATGCAGGCTTACGGTTATGATGACGTGGATGCCTACGGTGTGACCCTCTCTTCCAATCTGAGTGGTTCCTACAACAGCGCCAAGCTGGGTATGGACCTTTTGCATGAAGAGTTTCCAAACAAGAAGATCCATGTCTTCAATTCATATTCTGCCTGCTGTGGCCAGACACTGATCTGCATGCAGGTGACCGACTGTATCGCCAAGGGTATGGCTTTTGAAGAGGTCGTTGAGACAGTTGAAAAGTACATTGAAGAGCAGAATACCCTGTTTGTCCTGGAGTCTTTAGAGACCCTTCGTAAGAACGGACGTCTCTCCGGTCTGAAAGCGACCCTTGTCAACGTACTCAATATCAAACCTGTCATGGCAGCCACACCGGTAGGTACCATCATTCAGGCAGATATGGGTCGTGGCATGAAGAAAGCCCTCTTAAAGATGGTGGATCATGTGGAGAAGATGATGGTCAAACCTGAAGGTAAGAAGTTATGTATCACCCACTGCAATTGTCCTGAACGTGCCCAGTGGCTGAAAGAACAGATGATAAAGAAAGGACTGCCTTTTGATGATATCGTGATCGTGGATGCAGCGGGCGTTGGCTCTATGTATGCCAGCGACGGCGGCATTGTTGTGGCATTCTAAAATGACAGATCCTACTTGATAGCCCATATGGAAGGGATCGGATACAGACGAAAGAAGAAACGTCTGCCTCCGGTCCCTTTGTGTTATCGAGGCTGACCGGACCGGTGGGATGCCTTTTAGCCCAAACATCACCTTGAGTCTGCGGTCTTTTGATGGTATAATAAAGTATCTATGGGCTATCTATGGAGAAGCCCATTTTAGCGAATTTACAGGAGATCAGGGGATCTCCGTCAATAGAAGATATAGGAGGGTATATCATGGGTATTTTTGATAAAGTGAAAGGTCAGCTGCTTCAGAGCATCAGCTACCGCAGCATGAATTCCAAAGAACTGGCAGCGATGTTCGATCGCGAAGGCAAGCGTATTATGATGGGCTCCGTTCTGACCGTTCTTCCAGGTCAGGCAGCTGTTTTTGTGAATGAAGGTCAGATCGCAGATGTATTTGAACCTGGCCGCTATGAACTGTCCACATCCAACATGCCGGTTTTAACCGCACTGAAAGAGTGGAAGTTTGGTTTTAATGAATCTTTCATCGTTGAGATCATCTTTGTCAATACAACAGAGATCATCGATGTTGCATGGGGCACAGCAGAGCGCGTGACGATTAAGGATGACACCTTTGGTCTTGTCAATGTCGGCGCCAACGGTAAGTACAGCTTTAAGATCACAGATCCTAAGGCATTCGTTGAGAACCTGATGGGCACAAAGAAGTATTATCTGATCAATGATTTCAAGGGCTTTATCACACCTCAGATCGCGATGTACTTCAAGGAGATCGTCACAGACCAGCACCTTGATTTCTTCGATATGCAGGGTTATGCCTATGAGACATCCCAGATCCTGACAAAGAAGAGTTCCGATTTCTTCGGTAACTATGGTATCGAACTTCAGAAGATCACAGTCAATGTTTCCCTTCCTCAGAACGTTCTGGATGCCATCAATGAGCGTGCAGCAATGGGTGCGCTTGGCGGCATGGAAGGTTATGCTTATAAGAAACAGGTCGATGCTCAGGCAGAGGCGATGGTTGCCATGGCAAAGAACCCAAATGCAGGCGGCAGTGTGGCCGGTATGGGTATGCAGATGGCAGCAGGTATGCAGATGGGTTCCATGATGCAGGGTCAGTTCATG
>JAZUHQ010000043.1:0-4765 GCA_045641805.1 Lachnospiraceae bacterium | reverse complement strand
ATACTCTTGCTTCTTCCACAACAACACTTAAACCGCCTGACTGTACGCCAACTACCTTAGCTGTGAGAACTTCTCTGTTCTCGAAAGCTTCTTCAATTCTCTTATTGCCTCTCTCAGCAATAAGTCTCTTGTATGTAAGTAAAACCTGACCTTCGCCATCGTTAACTTTGAGAACCTTAGCCTGCATAGGATCACCTGGCTGGCAAACTGTTCTAAGGTCAAGATTGGACTGGTTGGAATACTCACTTCTAGAGATAATACCGTCTGCTTTGTAACCTATATTGAGGATAATCTCATCCTCTTTAACGTCGATAACAGTACCGTCTACGACTTCTCCATTTCTGATTGTTTTTAAAGATGCCTCAAGCATCTCTGCAAAATTCATTTCTGACATGTGTTCATGAACCTCCTCGATAATATTTCTTGGGGTGGATGCCCCTGCTGTAATACCTACATTACCTATAGATTCAAATGTCTTCAAATCCAAGTCAACAAGTGTCTGTATATAGTAAGTATTGCTACATTCCTTATGGCAAATATCATATAGTTTCTGCGTGTTGGAGCTGCTCTTTCCGCCAATGACGACCATTGTATTCACTTTGGCCGCAATTTCTCGGGCTTCCCTCTGACGCTCTTCTGTCGCGTTACATATGGTATTTTCACATCTTATATCATACATCTTTTTACGAATAATTTCAACTAATATTTCAAATTTATTAAAATTAAACGTAGTTTGAGAGACAACACAGATTTTTCTGTCTGCCTCAATAGACAGTGCTTCTGCCTCCGTCTCATTTTCTATGATATACGGTGGTTTTGTGCACCAGCCGCTGATCGCACGGACCTCCGGATGCTTTGGATCACCGATGATGACGACGTCCGTATCTTCTCCGCAAGCAGAAACAATCTTATGAATCTTTTTCACAAATGGACAAGTCGCATCCTCAACCGTAAATCCCATGGCTTCAAGACTTTCCATTTCTGCTCTTGAAACACCGTGGGAACGGATGATCATCGTACCTTTTGGAACCCGGTTCGCTTCCTCAAGTCCGGACACAACACGAACCCCTTTGGCTTCCAGGTCAGATACGACGTTTTCGTTATGGATGATCGGTCCATAGGTATAGACTTTGTCCTTACCGGCATGCTGATAGGCAATATCCACAGCACGCTTAACACCAAAACAAAAACCGGCTGTTTTAGCTAAAATGACTTCTCCCATGCCCTTCTCCTTTACTTGACTCCTACGATCATATTGTAGAGTGTCTCCACAACTTCCTCAATATCCATATCGGAAGTATCGACTTCCACAGCATCGTCTGCTTTCTTGAGAGGGGCAATGGCTCTTGTCATATCATTGTGATCACGCTGGATGATCTCGTTCTTGATGGTCTCCAGCTCGCAGTCCTGACCATTTTTCTTGAGTTCAAGATATCTTCTCTCTGCACGTACATCGACGGAAGCTGTCAGATAGATCTTGACATCCGCGTTTGGCAGTATGTTGGTTCCGATATCTCTGCCATCCATCAATACATTGTTCTCTTTCGCAAGATTCCGCTGAAGATCCAGCAGTTTTTCTCGAACGACAGGAATGGCGGATAATGGACTGGCGATTTTGGAAATCTCATTGGCACGAAGGAGTCCGGTCACATTGCGTTCATTCAGAATGACATTCTGAAGACCCTCTTCGTACTGAATGCGGATATTGATTTTAGGACATGCAGCTGTAACCGCTTCATGATCACTGATATCCACATTGTTTTCATACATATAGACAGCCATGGCTCTGTACATGGCACCTGTATCGACATAAATAAAATTCAGTTTTGCTGCAAGTGTTTTAGCGATGGTACTTTTACCTGCACCTGCAGGTCCATCAATGGCAACATTAATACTCATCTTATTTCAAAACTCTCCTTTTCTTATTCCATGGCACCTGCAGCACATTTTCCTGCAAGGTAGGCTGTGGACCAGGCGATCTGAAGATTATAGCCTCCGGTAAAAGCGTCCAGATCCAGGACTTCTCCGGCTATATATAAATCTCTGATCTGTTTGCATTCCATGGTGGAAGGATTCACTTCCTTCACACTGATACCACCCTGAGTGATGATGGCTTCATTAAAGCCTCTGACTCCGGTGACAGTCATCGTCAGATTTTTAAGTATGTCTACCAGTTTTTGACGCTGCTCTCTCGTGATGTCATGGACAACTGTGTAAGGATCAATGTCTGAAAGATGGATCACAACAGGGATCAGGCTGGAAGGCAGAAGTTCAGACAGGGAATTGCGGATCTGTCTGTTGATATTCTTCTGAAAATCACGAAGCAGTCTGGCATCGAGCTGTTCTGCTGTCAGAGATGGTTTCAGATCCACCACGGCAGTCACCTGACCCTTTTTCAGATACTTGGCGATCATTGTAGAACCGCTGAGGACAACCGGTCCGGTAATACCAAAGTGGGTAAACATCATCTCGCCAAATTCTTCGTATATTTTTTTCTTACCCTGTTTAAGCGTAAAGTTGATATTCTTGAGTGATAATCCCTGAAGTTCTTTGACCCATTCCTCAGAGGTGATCATCGGTACTAAGGAAGGACGCATGTCCGTGACTTTCAGGCCCAGTTCCTCTGCCATTTTATGGCCATCACCGGTGGAACCGGTTGCCACATAGGAAATGCCGCCTGTTGCCAGGATCACCGCATCCGCAGATACCGTCTCACCGCCTGCAAGGACAATACCGGTTGCTTTGCCATCCTCGGTCATGATATGGCTGACCTTCTGTCTCAGATGAACATGCACATGCTTCTCGTTCATGACCTTTGACAGAGTGCCAATGACATCCGATGATTTATCCGATACCGGGAAGACACGCAGGCCACGCTCTGTCTTCAGGCTCAGCCCATTGTCTTCAAGGAAACGCATCATATCCAGATTATTAAATGTATAGAAAGCTGAGTACAGGAAACGATGATTGGTCACCACATGGTTAAACAATTCCTGAATATCCTCGCAGCCGTTCGTCACATTACAACGGCCTTTACCTGTAATAAACAGCTTTATGCCTAATTTTTCATTGTGTTCATAAACATGAACCTCTGTATCGTTCTGTGATGCACAGATCGATGCAAACATGCCGGCAGCACCGCCGCCGATCACTATGATTCTTTTCATATGTCTCTCCGTTTAGCGGTTCTGATCGTACTCGTTCATATCACTCCAGATGGATTCCATGTTCGCCATACTCTCAATAACCTTATCTTTATACTGCATGCTCAGCGCAACGATCATGGCATTTAATACACTCATTGGTGCCACAAGGGAATCCGCAAAGGAAACCATGTCGCTTCGTGCATAGATGGCACAGTCACTGTACTGAACCAGTGGGGACTGTGGGCCATCTGTCAGAACAATGATCTTTGCATTTCTTTTACGTGCAAAAGACATTGTCTTGATCGTTTTATTAGAATATCTAGGGAAAGAGATCGCAATGATCACATCATTTTCATCAATACGGTGAATTTCTTCGATAGACTCTGTAATACTGTCAGAACGAATCGGTCTGACATCATCAAAAATATAATTCAGATAATAACCAAGGAAGGAGGCAAGCATACTACAGCTTCTTCCGCCGATGATATAAATTTTACGAGCATGACCGATCAGATCGATCGCCTGCTCAAATGCGGTACGATCCACAAGCTGTGCTGTACGCTTAATATTCTGAACGTCGTTGTTCAATACTGAAGAAAGCAGATCCTGTGTATCTGACATTCTGTCATAAGTCAGAGAAACTCGCTGAACAGAACTGAGTTTTTTCTTTACCAGTTCAGAAAGCGCCTTCTGAAACTGTGGATAACCTTTAAATCCAAGTTCAGTTGCAAATCTTACGACTGTAGATTCGCTGACACCTACAATACTGCCTAATTTGGCAGCTGTCATATCCACTGCCTTATCGTAGTTCTCTTTAATATAGTTTGCGATGTGTTTCTGTCCTTTACTGAATGAAGTAAATTTGGCTTCGATCAGCTCAAGAACATCCTGGTTAGTCTCCATAATTGCCTCCGTGACGAAAATAATCCACTCTATATTTTAGCATAGAAAAAGGCGGAACGCAAGATTTGCGTTCCGCCTGAATATTTAATATGGGATATAGAGGTTAGAATTACTTTCTAACAACTACACACTGGCCCATACCACCACCGATACACAGTGTAGCAAGACCAGTCTTAGCTTCTTCTCTCTTCTGCATCTCATGGATCAGAGTAACGAGGATACGAGCGCCTGATGCACCGATTGGATGACCAAGAGCGATAGCACCACCGTTAACGTTAACCTTAGACATATCGAACTCAAGGTCACGTGCTACTGCAAGAGACTGAGCTGCGAAAGCTTCGTTAGCCTCGATGAGGTCGATGTCAGCGATTGTCATATCAGCCTTAGCAAGTGCTTTTCTAACTGCAGGAACAGGACCAACACCCATGATGGATGGATCTACACCGCCTGTAGCGTAGGAAACAACTGTTGCAAGTGGTTTGATACCAAGCTCATCAGCTTTCTCTTTGCTCATAACAACGAGAGCTGCTGCGGAGTCGTTACAACCAGAAGCGTTAGCTGCTGTAACTGTACCATCTTTCTTGAAAGCTGGTTTAAGTTTGCCAACTTTTTCCATAGAGTTGCCACGTGAAAGGTGTTCGTCTCTTGCGAATACGATTGGATCACCCTTTCTCTGTGGGATAACTACAGGAACGATTTCTTCGTCAAATACACCA
>JAZUHQ010000042.1:0-2027 GCA_045641805.1 Lachnospiraceae bacterium | reverse complement strand
TTTGTGTTTTTTATCCACATAGGCTGCCAGTGATGCGTGAATGGCCATGTCTTCATCCGGTAAGTAATAGTAGTCTTTATGAGCGCCTTTCAAAAAGAAACGAAGTTCTCCTTGATGGACAGGAACCTGAAGCTGAACCTGATGATCCTCTACATGGAGAAGGCCATAGTCACCTTCAGCTTCAAAAGCTTGAGGAAAAGCGATATCGTAATCAATGGAAAAGTGACAATAGGTCTCATCACAGGTGAAGGAAATCCTGTCTGTGACATTGCCTTTAAGCAGATCGCTGTAAGGCATGAAAGTAATCAGAAAAGTCAGAAAGAACAGATCCTCGCGATTGTGATCGAGAATCGCCTGTGGAAAGACGGCATCAGGCTCTCTTTCATAGGATTCATAGAGGTCGATCAGTTCCGGGCCTTCAAGCATGTTTTGACGGGAAAAACCGATCAGCTTTTCGAGTGTTCTTTTTTTCATGTCAGGAAATCCAAGGTAGTTCTTCAGTTTACCGATCTCTTTCTGGTAGTCCAGAAGATGAATGCCTGAGTGGAAGATGAGGTCAATGTCTGAATAGACATCCCACCTTGTTTTCAGGAAATGATAGGTAAAGGTCTGGCCGCCAAAAGTAACCAGATAATCAAAAGATGGCAGTAGATCGGAGAAGGCTGTCAGAATCGCTCTCTCATCGGGTTTACCTTCTGCAATCAGGGTGATGGTGTTGATACCAGCTGGTGTCAGATAGGCACAGCCGATCAAATAAATAAAAGCACTGCGTGGCCTGAGACCTGTGGTTTCTATATTTAAGAATAAATAACGACGATAGATTTCTGCCTCTCTTTGAGAAAGATCGCAAGGCAGAGGATAAGTCATTTCTTTACGTATCATGAGAATACCTCTGTGATCAATGAAGTAGTAGAATGATTCTATCAGAGATTATATCAAAAATAGAATGATTGGGGAATAATGATAGCAAAAGAACATTTGTTTGCAATTGTCTGATACATATGATATGATGAGTCAAGAAAGTGTGCAAGGAGTAAAAAGATGATCGCATTTGTGACCGGCCAGCTGGCAGATATAGAGAAAGATACCATTGTTGTACAGAACGGAGGGATGGGTTTTGAGATCCAGGTCCCTATGTCTGTGATCGACCGTTTGCCTGCTATTGGCAGAGACGTTAAGATTTATACCTATATGTATGTGAGAGAAGACGCCATTGGTCTCTTTGGTTTCTGGTCCAAAGACGATCTGAAAGCCTTTAAGATGTTGATCACAGTCAGCGGTATCGGCCCTAAAGGTGCCCTGGGCATTCTTTCCACACTGTCAGCGGATGAACTCTATATGGCGATTCTTTCGGAAGATGCCAAACTGATCTCAAAGGCACCGGGCGTGGGGGCAAAGACAGCCAAGCGACTGATCATTGAACTGAAAGATAAGATCGATCTGGAAGCAATGGTCAACGACCATCCTTCTGCGGATGTCTCAATCGGAAGTCTTTCTACTTCTTCAGGACAGGATGAAGCCATGCTTGCCCTTGTTTCACTTGGCTATTCTCAGTCGGATGCACTTCGTGCGATCCGTGCGGTCGACGGCCATGAAACAATGGATACAGAAGCCCTTCTTAAGCAGGCACTGAAAAAAATCATGATCTTTTAAATAAAAGGTGAAACTTATGAACAAACGAATTATTACGACAGAATTTGTGGAGGAAGATGTTCGTATTGGGAACAATCTGAGACCACAGCTTTTGAAGGATTATATAGGCCAGACAAAGGTCAAGGAAACGCTCTCTATTTATATAGAAGCAGCTAAACTGAGAGAAGAACCGCTGGATCATGTCTTGTTTTACGGCCCTCCGGGACTTGGTAAGACGACACTGGCTGGCATCATTGCCAACGAGATGGGTACTCACATGAAGGTGACCAGTGGTCCGGCTATCGAAAAACCGGGTGAGATTGCAGCGATCTTAAACAGCCTGACAGAGGGGGATGTCCTTTTCATCGATGAGATCCATCGCCTGAACCGTCAGG
>JAZUHQ010000041.1:0-3844 GCA_045641805.1 Lachnospiraceae bacterium | reverse complement strand
CAGCGTTCATCCTGAGCCAGGATCAAACTCTCATGTTTGAATTTGGTCAAGAAAAACATTGGCTGTTTTTTCTCTTCCCGTTTTACTTTGGTTTTTGTTCTTAAAAATCTCTACTTTAGAAATTTTCGGGATTGTTCTATTATTGAATTGTCAATGTACATCAGTCAAATAATTTGAAGCGGAGAAGGAGGGATTTGAACCCTCGCGCCGCTACTAACGACCTACTCCCTTTCCAGGGGAGCCCCTTCAGCCTCTTGGGTACTTCTCCAAATTAGCTGACTGAACAAGCAGTATTTAATTGAGCATCCAAGCGGATACTTAGCGGAGAGAGTGGGATTCGAACCCACGCGCCTGTTAAGACAAACGGTTTTCAAGACCGCCTCGTTATGACCACTTCGATATCTCTCCATTCACAAAACTTTCGTTCTGCTTTTGGATCCGCGTTTGTTTTTCTCACGCGACTCCGTTATCTTACCACCGCAAAAAAAAAATGTCAACACCTTTTTTTAGATTTTTTTAATTTATTGTTGATAAGTCGTTTTTTGACGCTTGTTTTTCAATGAAGTTATCCACCAAAACAGGCGAAAAACTCAGTATTTATGCGTCTTTCTTCAAAAAAACTTCTGCGATTCCAAGGTCCTCAGGTGTCGTGATCTTGATATTGGTATAGTCTCCCTGAAGCAGACGGATCTTGCGGTCCATATATTTTTCCACCACCATAGCATCATCGGTGACACCTTCTGTTTCCCCGGATGCAAACATGCGGTCATAGGCTTCTTTGACAAGGGCATAGGAGAAACTCTGTGGTGTCTGGATGATCCACACGGTTGATCTGGCCGGTGTGGAGACAATAAAGCCATCCTGGTCAGAGATCTTCACTGTATCTTTGGATGGCACCGCAGTGACACAGGCCCCTTCCTTTTTGATACACGCGATGTTCTTCTCAATGACCTCCGGTGTGATAAATGGACGCGCGCCATCATGGATCAGGACATAGTCACACTTTGCACAGAGAAGTCCCTGGTAGACAGAATCATAGCGCTCTTTTCCACCGGCAATGATATGGCTGACCTTCTTAAAGCCATACTTATCCACAATCTCCTGACGACAGTAGTCAATGTCCTCCTCTCCTGTCACAAGGATCACCTCATCGACCGCTGAAGTTTCAAAGGCTCTCAGTGTATAATAGAGGATCGGTTTCTCATCGATCAGAAGATACTGTTTTTTCACAGTGCTGTTCATGCGCTTGCCGCTGCCTGCCGCAAGCACAAGAGCCGTCACTTTTCCTTCTTTACTCACGTCTATCGCTCTCCAATTTTCAGATTTGGTACGGCATTCAGATCCAGACCGCCTCTTTTACCGTTTAAATAGTCGTAATAAGCCGCAGAACCGATCATGGCTGCATTATCCGTACAGAGCAGGGGTGTCGGCTTATAAAAGCTGTAATGACGCTTTAAGCATGCATTTTCCATAGCCCCTCTCAGCGCAGAGTTGGAAGCAACGCCGCCCGCCAGTGCGATCTTCTTAATGCCATAGGCTTTGGCTGCTGACATGGTATGGTCTACGATCACGTCAACGATCGCCTTCTGGAAGGATGCCGCCACATCGGCACGATTGAACTCGATGCCCTTCATGTTGCACTCATTCAGATAGTTGAGCACTGCGGACTTGACACCGCTGAAACTGAAATCGAGCGGTGCATCTTTGATATGGGCCTTCGGGAAGGTGATCGCATCCGGATTACCTTCTTTGGCCAGCTTATCCACCTTAGGGCCACCCGGATAACCCAGGCCAATGGCTCTTGCGATCTTATCAAAGGCCTCACCGGCTGCATCATCATGGGTACGGCCCACGATCTCATACTGACCATAGTCTTTGACCAGGACCAGATGGGTGTGGCCACCGGAAACAACCATACATAAGAAGGGTGGTTCCAGATTCTTATTGTCAATGTAGTTGGCAGAGATATGACCTTCGATGTGGTGGACAGGTACCAGTGGTTTGCCTGTCGCATAAGCCAGTGCCTTGGCTTCGGCCACGCCGACAAGCAGGGCACCGACAAGACCAGGTCCATAAGTGACACCGATCGCGTCGATCTCTTCCAATGTCACACCTGCTTCGGAGAGGGCACTCTCGATGACAGGATTGATCTTTTCGATATGTTTTCTGGATGCGATCTCAGGAACGACACCACCGAACTGTGTATGCAGGTCGATCTGTGAATAGATGATATTGGACATCACTTCACGGCCGTTTTTGATGACGGCTGCCGCTGTCTCATCGCATGAACTCTCTATTGCCAGAATCAATACATCTTTTTCCATTTTCTATTCCTCAAAATTCAGTTCGCGGGACATGCGATCCTTGCCCGGATGGGCATTCGGAAAGATTCTGCGAACATCCTCTATATAGTTTTCAGGCCAGTTAAGGGCAGGTGAGTAGTGGGTCAGCCAGAGTTCCTTGACGTCGGCTGCCTTTGCAAGTGTACCTGCTTCCTCAAAAGTCATATGTTTATATTTGACGGCGTTATTCACATCGCCCTTTTCACCGTACATACCCTCACAGATAAAGAGATCCGCACCTTTCGCATTCTGAACGATGCTGTCTGTCGGACGGGTATCGGTTGTATAACAGATCTTAATGCCTTTACGGGCAGGGCCAAGCACCAGGTCCGGTGTCAGAACTCTGCCATCGACCTCCAGTGTCTCTCCCTTCTGCAGTCTGCTCCAGCACTTGAGTGGGACATCGTTGGCTTTGGCTCTCTCGACATCAAACAGGCCGGCTCTCTCGATGGAGACACTGTAACCATAACAGGTGATCTTATGATTGACCTTGAAGGCATCGATCACATAGCCTTTTAAGCGGATCTGCTGCTGGGCTTCGGTCAGTTCGATGAACTGAATCTCAAAAGGCAGCTCCGGCGCAATGATACGAAGGGCTCTGACCACCTTCTCAAGACCTTTCGGTCCGATCATGATCAAAGGTTCGGTACGGTCGGAATTACCCATGGCCAGCAGGATAGCCGGAAGGCCGCTGATGTGATCACCATGAAAGTGGGTAATGCAGATAATGTCGATCGGATTAAAACTCCAGCCTTTCTCACGGATGGTGATCTGTGTACCTTCACCACAGTCGATGAGGAGGCTGCTGCCGTTATAACGAAGCATCAATGATGTCAGCCATCGGTATGGCAGGGGCATCATTCCGCCTGTTCCAAGTAAGCATAAATCAAGCATTTTTTTCTCCTTTTCTATTGAGATCGCTCCCAGCGCATAATGACCGCATCCTCTGTCGGGTTGCTGTAAAAGCGCTTTCTGATACCAAGGCTCTCAAAACCGGCTTTTTCATACACGTGTTTTGCCGAATCATTGGAAAGACGCACTTCAAGGATGATGAAATTGACACCGGCTGCCATTGCATCATCCATCAGGCGGTTGACCAGCTGCAGGCCGATGCCGCCATTCTGAAGCGACCGATCCACCGCGACATTGACGATCTCCGCTTCATCCAGTGCCTGATAATAGCCACAGTAACCGGCCACATGTCCCTCTTCGTTTTCAGCAACAATAAAGTGGGCATCCGGATTGGCCAGCGTGTCTATAAAGCCCTGGGCCTCCCAGGCATCGGTAAAAAGATTTTTTTCTATGGCCATGACCTCCTCGACATCGGAGGTCCTCATTTCTCTGATGATCATGCCTTTGCCTTCTTCTCAGCAAGCTCACGCTCCGCCTGGGATAATCTCAGATAATCCGGCTGATGATCTGCTGCGGACTCATAGCGTCCTTCCTGATAATACTGAACCGCAAGGGCACCCATGGCACCTGCTCTCTGCATCGCCACATGG
>JAZUHQ010000040.1:0-7612 GCA_045641805.1 Lachnospiraceae bacterium | reverse complement strand
GGGGCAAGCGAGTTGCCATCGGTCAGTCTCTCTCCAAGGTCTTCTTAACAGAGGAAGGACTCATCTCCGCAATCGAGAAGACTATTCTCTTCTATGCTGAACAGGGTATTTCCGGTGAGCGTCTCTCCGACACGATCAACAGAGTTGGTTTCGAGACAGCCGATGCCATGATCTGTGGCGATGAGATTCTCGAGCGCAAGGATGCCATCATTGCCAAAGCCACTGTTGCTAAAGGCGGTGCAACCTGCTAATCCGGATCAGATATTGATTCCAAAGACATAAACAAAGAAGGGTGTCAGTCAAAGCTGACACCCTTCTTTGTTATATCGCCTCTTTTATTGATTCAGGCTGATTGTTTTGATGTTTTTACTAGCGATGGCCGCCCATACGGAAGAGGGCTACTGTACCTGGTCCTGAATGAGAACCGATGACCGGACCGACGTAATCGATCATGGTTACATCAAAGCCAAAGCGCTTCTTGATCTCTGCTGCCACAAACTCTGCATCCTCAAGGCAGTCGCCATGGCCGATAAAGATCGGCTCATCATCCTTCTCTGCATAGGCATCCATTCTCTCTTCCAGCATATCTACCAGACGCTTTAAGGATTTCTTTCTGCCTCTGGCTGTTCCCAGATTGATCAGATGACCCTCATCATCGACATGAAGGAGTGGTTTAACACCGACAATGGAACCAATGATCGCTGTTGCCTTGCTGACACGGCCGCCGCGGTAAAGATGATTCAGATCATCCACTGTAAAGACATGGATAATGTTGAGAGCATGATCCTGTACAAAGTTGACCACTTCTTCAAAACCACAGCCTTCTTCCTGCATCATCACGGCTTTATGGACGAGAAGGCCCTCACCAAGAGCGGCTGCCTTGGAGTCCACGACGCGGATATCCAGTTCCGGTGCTTCGTCTTTCAGTTCATCAGCCGCGATCATGGCACTGCTGTAGGTACCGGAGAGACCGGATGAAAAGGCAATATAAAGGATCTTCTTGTATTCCTTACCAAATTCAAGCAGGGCTTCCTTAATGTCAAATGGATTCAGCTGAGATGTGGTTGGCATGCTGCCGTTTCTTTCTTTATCGTAAAACACTTTGTTGTCAATAGGATTATTGTTGTCATAAACAACGCCATCCAGGATACACTTCAGGTATAAAACACCAACGCCATGTTCTTTGACATAGCTCTCAGGCAGATCCGCAGTAGAATCTGTCACGATCAGATAATCTCTCATTTTGATCCTCCTAATATAAATGATTGTGTTTTGTCTTCTTTCCCATCCCATTTGGCTTCCGTGAAACAAAAAGGGATGGAAGTATTCTCCCATCCCGATTATATCATAATTGTCAAATCTCTGCCACTTGGGTATCCCTCTACTTGATTCTGACAGGGATACCGTTCATCTCCACAGGGTCATCCACAAAGACCACGACTGCCTTGCGGCCTTCGATGATGCGTGTCTCCACGTTGGAAGCATAGTCCGAATTCACTCGGATCTGAACACCCTCCGCTTTGATCTCAACCTTTTTAATGTCCATGATGTTCTCTGCCGGTACGGCTTTGCCGATACCGATATGATCATCAAAGGTCTGTACCGCTTCCTCGATATGGACTTCGTCCACGCCGGCATCGGTCAGCAGGTCAGCCACGATCTGCTTGTCGATCATCACCGTATCCGGTGTCTCATTTTCTGTCACCATCTCTGCGATCTGTTCGTGGATCAGGGCCATGGCCTCAAACTCCGGTTTGTTGTCTGTGCCGGATCGCATGATGACTTCTGAGAAGGCTTCCTTCTGATCATTGAGTCCCATCGGTTTTCCGCAGCCAAACATCAGCTCCACAAAATCCTCACGGACAATGGCCGGTTTGCTTGTATAGTAGAGAAGGTTGTGGATATCGCCGGTTCTGTCATTGAAGGATGGGAAAAGGAAACCGCTGAGCGGCGCACCTACCTGCCAGTCCGGATATTTGTTTTCCATGCCGTTGGAGCGCATGTCATAGGAAAGGAAAGGCTTGGTCTGTGTGACCGGACAGATGCTGCAGAGAATGAAATCGTAGACATTTTCGGAGGCATCTTCCAGTGTCTCCCCATTGTGATCCATACCCGGCACATCGTAAACGCCGTAGGACAGCATGATAAAATAGTTGTCATTGCATGGATAGCAATCAATGATCTTGTCAAAGAAAGCTTCGACCATGGCATTGTCTTCCAGCTCACTCTTGTAGAGCTGATAGAGATCATACTGTCTGCCGCCCTCCTTTTCTTCCTCCATCGGGAACTCCAGGTTCAGCAGGTTTCTGCCGATCCCACCGGATAAGGACTTCTTCAGACGGTTAAAATACTCGTCATTCTTCTCCTCGCTCAGAAGGCCAAAAGCCTCCCTCTGAACAAAGACCTTATTCTTCTCACCATCCACATAACAACTCCATACATCCTTGATGACACCGTTATCCTTCTTGATCTGCTTTTTAATTTCTGCTACTTCGTTTTTATTCATATATCAAACTCCTGTTAAAACCATGTTTCTTACATTTGCATCACACAAAGAAGAGCCGGTTCTGTATACTTTCCGATAAAGAAGGAACTGCATTCACAGAATGCAGTTCCCAATTATTTTTCCCCTTATACGTGAACACAACCCCATAACTATGTGTTCATAAGTATTGTATCACAAATTGTACTAAATGACAAACATAATTTATTTCATTCGATGCAAACGCATCAGGAGAATCGTTTTCACTTACTCAAAATCCACATGTACCATCACATCAGATACTTCCACAGGTCTGTCGATCAGGTCGTTTTCGAGCATCCAGTCGATGTTTGCCTGCCAGGATTCTTCTTTCTGGTCAAGGAAGCCCATCTCAGCTGTATCCATGAGCGGAAGGAGCATATCGCAGGAAGCCTGCTCTACAGATGGTGTTAATGGGAAGTTCTCTTCGTTCTGGTTGTTGAGGAGAATGTCCAGTGTGCCGTATGGATCTTCCTGGAAATCTCTGAAGCCCTTAGCGGAAGCGCGAAGGAATGCCTTGATCACTTCAGGCTCTTCTGCCAGCATCTTATCGTTGGCAACGAAGATCTCTTCATAATATGTAGGAACACCATAGCTGTCTACCATAAAGTAGTTGACTTCAAAACCTTCTTCGATCATTTCAGGTACTTCGTGGTTAACAAGACAACCGATGGTTGCATTGACATTACCTGTTGTCATGGAGCTCATCAGGTCAAAACCAACGTCTGTCATAGTGATGGAATCGTAGGAACCACCGTCTGCCTCTACCATACACTTAACAAGTGCTTCGGAAAGAACCGTACCTGCGTAACCAACCGTCTTGTTTTCCATATCCTTTGGACGAGTGATGTTCTCATCTTTGAGAGAAAGGATGATGTTAAGTGGTGTCTGAACGACAGCGCCGATACTCTTGATCGGTGTACCTGCATTGGCTACTGCCTGGATAACATCCTGCTGATAGTAAAGACCGATCTCTGCTCTGCCTGCTGCAACGAGAGAAAGGGCATCATTGGTGTTGGATGGGAACTGGATCTTGACATCCAGGCCCTCCTCTGCGTAGTAACCACGCTCGATGGCTGTATAGATAAATGTATGAAGCGCATTTGGATACCAGTCAAGAACAACATTCATCTCGCGAAGCTCGCCTGTCTCTGCAGGTGCTTCTGTTTCTGCTGCCTTTGTTTCTGCAGGCGCTGCAGGTGCCGGTGCCGGTTTGCTGCCACATGCAGCAAGGGAAAGAATCATAGCGGCTGTCATTGCAGCAGCTGCTAATCGATGCATCATTTTCATTATTATGTCCTCCAATTTATGCTGATTTTTAAGATTCACCACGCCAGGTGATCAGTTTCTTCTCAATGATCGTCACAATCGCTACACAGAGCATGGCTGCAACGGAAAGGAGAAGGATCGGTGCAAAGACGCCTGCACCGTCGAGCTGTGTCATCATACGTCTGCTGAAATAGCCAAGACCGCTCTGGGCACCCAGCCATTCACCGATGGCTGCGCCGATGATGGACATTGGGATGGCCATCTTGATCGCGGAAAAGAAATAGGGCAGCACAGCAGGCATTTTTAATTTTATGAAGATCTGGAACTTACTTGCGCCAAATGTGTAAAGTAGTTCTTCCTGTTCCTTTTTAACCGATTTGAAACCATCAAAGACGGTGATGGCGATCGGGAAGAAGGTGATCAGGATGGCAACAAGGACTTTACTCCAGATCGTGTAGCCGAACCAGAGCACGAAAAGCGGTGCTATGGCCGTGGTTGGGATGGTCTGTGAGGCAATAATCACAGGGTAAAGGGCTTTCTCAGCGATCTCGCTCAGGTCCATCATGATGGCCAGTGCAAGGCCAAGCACCACAGAGATCACAAGACCCAGCGCCACGACCTGCATGGTTGCAGGCAGATGGGCTTTAAAGAGTGGTCCTCTCAGATCCCAGAGTTTCACGACCACCTGGATCGGTGACGGTAAAATATAAGCTGCGTTGATGCCCATGGCCGCGCCTTGCCAGATCATCAGGAGGATGAAGACAAGGATCGCGGAGGGCAGATTGTTTTTAAACCTGTTTTTCATGCATCTGCCTCCTGAGCATACCGATCAGCTCTTCTTTCAGTTTGGCCATTCCAGGGTCACGCAGGCTCTCGATCGTTCTCGGATAACCGGCCGGTACCTCGATGGAGGTCAGCTGTGTGATCGGTTTTTCCTGAACGACGAGGATACGGTTGGATAAGAAAACCGCTTCCTCCACATCGTGGGTAATAAAGAGAACCGTCTTATGGTCTCGCTCCCACTGCTCTAAAAGCCACTCACGCATGTTGAGTCTGGTCAGATAGTCCAGAGCGGAGAAAGGCTCATCCAGAAGCAGCAGATCAGACCCTGTCAGCAGTGTTCTGCCGAAAGCTGCTCTCTGGCGCATACCACCGGAAAGCTCACTCGGCATCTTGCTGCCCCAGCCTGTAAGACCCACGTTTTCAAGGACCTGATTCGCCTGATCTTCCATTTCCTTCTTGGAAAATCCACCGCGGATCTCCAGAGGGACACGGATGTTGTCGGCAACGGTGCGCCATGGGAAGAGCAGGTCGTGCTGAGGCATGTAGCCACAGTAGCTGCGTTTCCGGGCGATATCTTCACCGTTGACCAGCACCTGTCCGCTATCCGGTTTCAAAAGGTGATTGGCCAGACGGAAAATGGTACTTTTACCACAGCCGGAGGTACCAACCAGAGAGACGAACTCTCCCTTTCGGATATGGAAATTCAGGCCCTGAATGATGGCTTCCTGATCGGAATCATATGTAAATGTAATATTATCGAATTTCAGCATGGATTATTTCTTCATCTCCCAGGCCATATCCCAGAAAAGACCCTCATAGCGTGAGCAGGCTGTAAAGATCTCCACAAGGTGCTCGATCTGCGCCTCTGTGTAGTCCTTGGTCAGATCGTTGGTCAGTGCTTCCAGTACCAGGTTTGCTTCATGGTAGTCATCGGAAGCATAGCCGGATACCCATTCACCATAGAATGGATCTTCTGCCGCTTTCGGGTTCACCTCCAGGAGGTGTCTGGCGATCACTTCATAGCTGAGTGCACAGGAAAGAATGGCTGCTGCCACTTCTGCAGGGCCCTCATCATAAGCGATACGGATCATGTAGGAAGTGTAAGAAAGATTGTCCAGGGATACCTTTGTGTTTTTGATCTCCTCTTCGGTGATACCAAAAAGACCCATGTAGCCATTGTGGATATCCATCTCGCCATCCAGGATCTGATGCACGTAGGAAGCAAAATACTTCATGGTCTCCAGATCCTGTGCTTTGGAAACACCGATGGCGAATACCTTGGCATAGTCGATCAGATATAAATAGTCCTGAACAATATAGAATCGAAACTTGTCTCTGTCAAGACTGCCATCACCGAGTCCTTTGACAAAAGGATGGGTATGATAGCCTTCCCAGATTTCTCTGGTCGCTTCAAGAAGACGCTCTGTAACTGTCATCGCCGCCTCCTATTCTGCGAACTGTCCGGTAATGTCAAATCCGTGTTTTATCGGACCTGAACCCTTACCAAGATCCAGCATGGCTGCAAGCGCACCGGAGATATAGGCTTTGGCTCTCTCTACGGATGTGTCGAGATCATAGCCCTTTGCAAGGTTGGACGCGATGGCACTGGATAAAGTACATCCTGTACCATGTGTGTTTGGATTGTCGATACGTTTACCGTTGAACCAGCGGTAATCGCCGTCTCTGTATAAAAGGTCGTTGGCATCATTGAGCTGATGGCCGCCCTTACATAAGACTGCGCAATGGTAAGTGTCGCTGATCAGCTTAGCTGCTGTGATCATATCTTCCGCTGTCTTGACTTCCATACCGGATAACACTTCTGCTTCCGGGATATTTGGGGTCAGAACAGTCGCCATTGGCAGTAATCTTTTCTTCAGTGTGTCGATTGCATCATCGCTGATGAGCTTGGAACCGCTTGTTGCAACCATGACAGGGTCCACAACGATGTTCTCTGCTTCATACTGAGCCAGTTTGTCTGCGATCATCTCAATCAGTCCTACTGAGGAAACCATACCGATCTTCACTGCATCCGGACGGATGTCCGTAAAAATACTGTCGATCTGTAATCCTAAAAATTCAGGGCTTACTTCAAAAATACCCTGTACGCCGGTTGTATTCTGGGCGGTCAAAGCAGTGATCGCGCTCATGGCATAAACGCCATTGGCTGTCATTGTCTTGATATCGGCCTGGATTCCGGCGCCTCCGCTGGAATCACTTCCGGCGATTGTCAATGCTGTCTTCATCATGTTTGTATTCCTTTCTGACATCATAAACTTTTATAATGCGACAGAGAGTGGTGCCCCCGGTCTGCCGCAAAGAAGGACTTTGGGTCCCTTTCTTTCCTTACTGTGCGCTGACGATCTTGGTCAGTGCTTCTTTTAAATCAGCGGATGCTTTCTCGATGTCTTTCTGTGCAAAGATCGCACTGACAACAGCGGCGCCGCTGACGCCGGTTCCTTCAAGGATCTGAAGGTTGCTGAGTTTTAAGCCGCCGATGGCAACAACAGGGATATCCACGGCTGCACAGACAGCTTTCAGTGCTTCCTGTGTCACGGTTGTGGCATCACCCTTGGTGTCTGTAGAGAACATGGCGCCGCAGCCAAGATAGTCTGCGCCCCTGCTCTGTGCCAGCAGGGCCTGCTCTGCTGTCTTGCAGGAAACACCGATGATCTTGTCAGGACCCAGCTTAGCTCTGACATCGCCGGCTTCCATATCACTCTGGCCCACATGTACGCCGTCGGCATCACAGGCTACTGCCACATCCACGTTGTCGTTGATGACAAATGGAACGCCATAAGCCTTACATAAAGCCTTGATCTCCATGGCTTCTTTCAGAAATGCCGCATCATCCAGTTCCTTTTCTCTGAGCTGGACAAATGTCGCACCGCCCCTGAGGGCTTTCTCCACCTGGCTGTAGAGGGTCTCCTCGCCAAGCCAGCTGCGGTCTGTCACCGCATATAAAAGCATATCTTCTTTTTTACAATTTCTCATTGTTCACTCCTATAATTTCAAGTCAGAGATTGCAGACTCCGACTTAAA
>JAZUHQ010000039.1:0-3164 GCA_045641805.1 Lachnospiraceae bacterium | reverse complement strand
ATATCCAGCTGGCCATCTATGATAAGTGCCCTCATGAACAGCTCACCATCATTATGAGACGTTACATGATGCGTATTGCAGAGACCATTGCCCTTGAAGGCGAATCTCTGGGCCTGATCACAGGTGAGAGCATCGGCCAGGTTGCCAGCCAGACCATGCAGAGCCTGAACTGCACCAATGCGGTGTGCACACTGCCTGTCTATCGTCCGCTCATCGGTTTTGACAAGAATGACATCATTGCCATTTCTGAAAAGATCGGTGCCTACGAGACATCCATTCTTCCTTTTGAAGACTGTTGTACGATCTTTGTTGCGAAGCACCCTGTAACAAAGCCTACCATCAAACAGATCGAAAGATCCGAGCGTCGCCTGACAGAGGTGATCGACGATCTTGTGAAGACAGCCCTCGAAACAAGAGAGATCATCACTTGTGAATAAAAAAAGAGGTGCTGCAGGTTTGCAGCACCTCTTTGTAAAATACAGATTAAACAATAAATGGTTTGACAACTTCCATGATCTCGTCCATCTCACTGCTGTCATGAATGGTGAGCTGGATCGGTCTGGATAAGTCAAGACTGAAAATACCCATAATGGATTTGGCATCGATCACATATCTGCCGGAAACAAGATCAAAATCTGTGTTAAAACGGTTGATATCATAAACAAATTTTTTGATTTTTTCGATTGTATCGAGACATACATTTACCTGTGTCACTGTCATGTCCTCCTTTGCATACCGTAATCAGCATTATAAGATTAGTGTACATAGCAGGGTATTAAAAGTCAATGAAAAGAACGCAATTTTGGAGGTTTTAAATGCCACGTTCCGTTGCATTTTGCACTTTGGGCTGCAAAGTTAATTCCTATGAAACAGATGCCATGAGAGAGAAGTTTCAGGCAGCCGGCTATGAGGTCCGTGATTTCAGTGAAGAAGCGGATGTCTATGTCGTCAACACCTGTACGGTCACCAACATGGCGGACCGTAAATCCAGACAGATGCTCCACAGAGCCAAGAAAAAGAATCCTGAAGGTCTGATCGTTGCGGTGGGCTGCTATGCCCAGGCAGCCGGAGATAAGCTGAAGGAGGATCCGATGATCGATGTGGTCATCGGCAACAACAATAAGACACAGATCTGTGAGATTGTCGAAGGTGCCCTGGAAGAGAAGATGTTTGTTCTGGATATCGCCCATGAACAGTCCTATGAGTCCATGACCATCACCACCGTGTCTGAACACACGAGAGCTTATATCAAGATCCAGGATGGCTGTAATCAGTTCTGTTCCTACTGCATCATTCCTTATGCAAGAGGCAGAGTCAGAAGCCGTCAGATCGAAGAGGTGATCGGAGAAGTCAAGGGTCTTGTGGCTTCCGGCTACAGAGAGATCGTTTTGACCGGTATCCATATCAGCTCCTATGGCCTGGACTTTGAACATAGAGCAGGGGATGAAGCGGAAGAAGACTACGGTCCTTTTGCCAACAGTGCCCTGATCGATCTGATGGAGGCTTTATCCGCCATTGATGGCCTTGAGAGAATCCGCTTCGGTTCTCTGGAACCTCGTATTATTACCGAAGGCTTTCTTGACCGTCTGGCTAAGATCCCTCAGATCTGTCCTCACTTCCACCTGTCCCTTCAGAGTGGCTGTGATGAGACATTGAGACGTATGAACCGTCATTACAGCGCGGCCTTATTCCTCGAAAAGTGCCACATGATCCGCCGCTACTTTAAGAATCCGGCTATCACCACCGATGTCATTGTAGGCTTCCCTGGTGAGACAGAGGAGGAGTTTGCCACAACCGAAGCTTTCCTTGAGGAAGTGGCTTTTGCAGAAATGCATATCTTTAAATACAGTAAACGTGCCGGTACCAGAGCTGCGACCATGCCTAATCAGGTGGATCCTAAGATCCAGACCGTGCGCAGTGACCGCCTGCTGGCCCTTTCCTCCCGCCTGCATGACGCTTTTATTGAAGCCTGCAAGGAAGAGGAAGTGGAAGTCCTTCTGGAGGAACTGGCCGAGATCGATGGTAAGACCTACATGACCGGACACACACGCAACTATCTCCGCTGCGCCTTTGAGCCGGACCATTTCGAACCAAACCGCGTCATCAAGGGCCGTATCATGGCCAAATTGAATGACGAATTCGTATATTGTCAATAGAAATATTGAAATCCGCTATCATTTGTAATAAAATAGAAATAGTATGGATAACCAGACATTTATGAAAGGGTGTGATACGATGTCAGAAATGAAGAATACACAATACTTTAAGGTGAATGCCGAGACTGATATTGCAGTCAAGGATATCCTTGAAGCTGTTTATATTGCACTGAGTGAGAAAGGCTATAACCCTGTCAATCAGATCGTAGGCTATATCATGTCAGGAGACCCAACTTATGTGACAAGCTATAAGAATGCCCGTTACCTCATCATGAAAGTGGAGAGAGACGAGCTTCTTGAGGAGTTACTCAGAAACTATATCGAGGTAAATCTGAAATAAACGTATGAGAATTATTGGATTAGATTATGGATCAAAGACGGTCGGCGTTGCGCTCAGCGACCCGCTTGGTCTGACCGCTCAGGGCCTTGAGACGATTGTCAGAAAAGAGGAGAACAAGCTGCGCAAGACCTATGCCCGTATCGAGACTTTGATCAGAGAAAACGAAGTAGAGAAGATTGTTCTCGGTTATCCTAAAAATATGAACGACACTGAAGGCGAGCGTGTTCAGAAAACACTGGCCTTCAAAGAAGCGCTTGAACGCAGAACAGGACTGGAGGTTATCCTCTGGGATGAGCGTATGAGTACCATTCAGGCTGAACGTGTACTCATGGAAAGCGGCGTTCGTCGCGAAGACAGAAAGACATACATAGACAAGATCGCCGCAGGATTCATTCTCCAGGCCTATCTTGACTATCTTGCCTTCACAAAAGACAACAAAGAACAGGAATAAGAAATCAAATGACAACAGGAAAAAAGATCAAACTGACAACCGAAGATCAGGAGGTTGTTGAGTTTTATGTTGTAGAGCAGACAATGATCGGAAACGTGAATTATCTGCTGGTGACTGATTCTGACGATGAGGAAGCAGATGCTTATATTATGAAAGAGACTGCGACCGAAACCGAAGATGCTATTTATGAATTTGTCGAAGATGATGTCGAGCTTGA
>JAZUHQ010000038.1:0-3113 GCA_045641805.1 Lachnospiraceae bacterium | reverse complement strand
GCAGACGGACTTGCCGTCGGCAGAGCCTCCGGCTTTGTCTGTGACATGATGGGCCCGCTGGTATCCGGTGCCTATACCGTCGCTGATGAGAGACTGCCAAAGTACCAGAAGAAGACACTGGAACTGACAGGTATCCGTATTGAACCTTCCGCATGTGCCGGTTTCTTTGGCCTTGAAAGCGTGGAAAAAACGGGAACCGCATGGGAATCCTATATGAAAGAACACAACTTGACAGAATATATGAACAACGCAACACATATCGTGTGGGCAACAGGCGGTGGCCTGATGCCAATCGAAGAATAGGAGGCATCTATTTATGACATCAGCAAACATTAAAAAATTAGCCCTGACAGCCATCTTTGCGGCACTTGCCGTTGTTGGTTCCGTCTTCTCAATCCCGGTATTCGGTTCCAAGTGTGCACCTGTACAGCATCTGGTGAACATCATGTGCGCCGTCTTTATCGGTCCTTGGTACGGCCTGGCCTGTGCCTTTATTGCAGCCCTGATCCGTAACCTTTTAGGTCTTGGTACCCTGCTTGCCTTCCCAGGCAGCATGTGCGGTGCTTTGCTTTCAGGTCTTCTCTACAAACTCTTTAAACGTCTTCCTGCCGCTTATATCGGCGAGGTTGTC
Organism: Lachnospiraceae bacterium; assembly: GCA_045641805.1. GTDB lineage: Bacteria > Bacillota > Clostridia > Lachnospirales > Lachnospiraceae > Coprococcus_A. Next base: position 2,482 of record JAZUHQ010000038.1, on the reverse strand, counting down.
GGTACAGGTATTATCGGTGGTATGCTGGCCTACCCAATCGCTTCTGTGATCATGGGTAATCCGAATGCAGCCCTGTTCACTTTTGTCGTTCCATTCCTGATCAGTACGGTCGGTGGTACAATTATTGCCATCTTCATCTGCGGTGCAATGGCAAAAGCGGGCATTATCAAAAAAGTAAAGAGTGAGATGTGATGAAGAAAAAACCACTTGTTCAGTGTATTACCAATAATGTAACGATGAATGACTGTGCCAACGTGCTCCTGGCAGCGGAGGCCTCCCCAACCATGGCTCACCATGTGATGGAAGTGGCAGAGATCCAGTCCGGCTGTGATGCGCTTGTCTGCAACCTGGGAGCGACCGATGACTATGAAGCCATGCTGATCGCTGCCAAAACAGCAGGTGAAAAAGGGCACCCGATCATCATTGATCCGGTTGGTGTCGGCGGTTCTTCATTCAGAAGAAACTTCTTTAAGCAGTTATGTCAGCAAGGCAAGGTGACGGTTGTCAGAGGAAACTATTCTGAGATTCTGGCACTGGCATCGGATACAGCGACCGTGACAGGCGTGGATGGTGCGATTCCGGAACTGGAGAGACGTGCCCATTTTGGTGATACGGAAGATCTGATGACCCGTGTGGAACAGGCGGTCAGAAGTCTGGCGGCAAGGCTTAAGTGTGTGGTCGTTGCTTCCGGTGAGACAGATTTGATCTCGGATGGAGAAAAATTTGAAAAGATCACGGCAGGCGATCCTTTCATGAGCAGGATCACAGGCTGCGGTTGTATGTCCACCGCCCTTATGGGTGCTTTTGTGGTCAGTATCACGGATCCTTTTGAAGCGGCTGTGGCTTGCTGCAGACGCATTGGAAAGTGCGGCGAAGAGGCAGCAGCGCTGACACGAAAAGCCGATGGCGGTACAATGACTTTCAGAATGTATTTTATAGACACGATCTCTAAAAGGACAGTTTTATAGACACGGGCGACTTTGGAGAAAGAGAAGGACCGGGCTTACATCTGTTGTAAGCCAGGTCCTTTTGTTTTTTCTCTATTATTTTTCTATTATTATCTCTGTGATCTTCTCTATTAATTATATTGACGCGTCTTTTTGCCTACATTCTCTCTGTTAAGCTTTCGCCTTCCTTAAAGTCAAAAGGAATGATCTCTCTGATCGGATGAATACCATTTTCAATCTGATCGATCAGGATGTTGAAGCTCATCTCGGAGATGACTTTGTCACGCTGGCAGATGGTGGTTAATCTTGGAATGAAGTACTCACCTTCCTCAAGACCGTCAAAACCTACAACGGAAATGTCTTCCGGTACGCGGATGCCCATGTCTCTGAGGCCTCGGATCGCACCGATGGCAGCAACGTCGGCCATGGCGAAGATCGCGGTGATTTCAGGTGCTTTTCTGACCAGTGTCTGAACCTGCTGAATGGCATCGATATAGGTGAATTCGCTCTCCTGATAGTATTTGTCAGGATCATAGATTTCGCCGGCCTCCTCAATGGCCCTTTTATAACCGGCCATACGGTCGGAGGCACTCTTGGAGTAATGAAGGCTGGCGCCAAGGACACCGATATGCTGATGGCCCATTTCCTGAAGTTTCTTTACAATAAAGTAACCGGCAGCCACATCGTCTGTGGAAACACTGGAGATGTTATCATAAGGGAGACCTTCGGCAGAGGCAGTAACCAGTACACATGGCACTTTCAGTTCACTGAATTTCTGGGCATAGATGCTCGGATTGGAACCAAGGATCAGAAGTCCGATCGGTTTTCTCTCATTGATGACACGAAGTGCCACATCCAGCTCATTGGTCATATAGTCGTGATAGGAAACAAAAAGAGAATAGTCAGTCTTCTGAGTTAACTGCTGGATCTCTCGGATAATACTTGTAAAAATACTGTTGCCTGTACCTTTGACAATGACACCGATCGTCTTATTCTGGATCTGCTTAAGGTTCTTGGCATTGTTGTTAGGCACAAACTGGTATTTTGCGACGATTTCTTCAATACGTGCTTTGGCTACGGGACTGACCTCACCCTTGTGGTTGAGGACGCGGGATACGGTCGTGATAGAATAGCCGGCTTCTTTTGCGATATCTTTGATTGTAATCATAAGAGCTCTTTTCTTTATTATTATGAAAACGTTACCAGTAAAAACATTATAGATGGACGATAGTCATATGACAAGAGCTATAAGTGACAAAAATACATGTCCAAAGGAAGGAAAAGTTTAGTTAATAGTGTTAACCAATGTTTAGGTCAAGTTCCAGAAAACTGGAAAGTTTGACTATACTCATCTTTCGAGCTATAATTAAAGTTAATGACTAAAAGGAGGGATCATATCAATGGCAAAATATGACTATCTTGTTGTTGGTGCAGGCCTTTACGGTGCAGTGTTTGCACAGCAGGCAAAGGCGGCAGGCAAGACGGTTCTTGTGATCGATAAACGTCCGAATATCGCGGGCAATGTTTATACAGAA
>JAZUHQ010000037.1:0-17541 GCA_045641805.1 Lachnospiraceae bacterium | reverse complement strand
AAGAAGTTCGAAATCGGCCGTGATGACGAGAATGCAGCAGGCGTGCCTGACGTCGATATCTCCCTGACAACACGTGAGCTTGCACGTATGATCAAGAAGGTGGGTCTCAGATTCAGAGATCTTCCTGAGGAAGCTTTTGATAACCCTCTGGGTGAGTCCACAGGTGCAGCTGTTATCTTCGGTGCAACAGGTGGCGTTATGGAAGCGGCCCTCAGAACAGCCGTTGAGACACTGACAGGCGAAGAACTCAAGAGCCTTGAGTTCACAGAAGTACGTGGCACAGCAGGTATCAAGGAAGCAACTTACCAGGTTGCAGGTCTTGATGTCAATGTTGCTGTTGCTTCCGGTCTTGCCAATGCCAAAGCACTTCTCAAGAAAGTTCAGTCCGGCGAGAAGAACTATCAGTTCATCGAGATCATGGGCTGTCCTGGCGGTTGTGTTAACGGTGGTGGTCAGCCACAGGTAAGCGGTTCCGTTCGTAACTTCACAGATGTTCGCGCCCTTCGTGCAAAAGCACTCTATGACAACGACGCAGCGAAACCAATCAGAAAGTCTCATGAGAACCCAGCCATCAAACAGCTTTACGCTGAGTACTTTGGTCAGCCGGGAAGCCACAAGGCACATGAGGTTCTTCATACAACCTATGTGAAGAGATCCATTAATGAATAGGAACCTCTGACACGCAGCAAAAAAGGATTCCGAGAGGAATCCTTTTTTGTTCACTAAGTTCTATTTGTTTTTTATACGATCATCATACGGGACTTGATATAGTTTTCAAATTCTTCCGGGCTGCCTTTGGTAAAGCCATCACGGTCCATGATGATATAGCCGTTGCCGTAGCGGAGAAGGAAGAAGTGGTCGAAGGTCTCAAAACCGGAGATCTGGTCGATCTCATAGTCTGCGCGGCCCTTGCTTGTTGTCTGCTCCAGTTTGGATTTGAAGACACGGATGTGTCTTGGAAGCTTTAAGCCCTCACCGTGTTTCTTTCTGTACTTCTCAATCTCTTTCGCAGGGCTGTACATCCAGAAGGTGTAGAAGCAGTAGAAGGCGATGACAAAGAGGGCAGCGGTTGTCATAACGCCGGTCATGTTCTGGAACTGGCGGTTGACGATCGCAAAGAAGATAGCCACACCCAGGGCAAGAATACCGGCAAAGAAGACCAGTGTACGGTAGCGGTTTCTTGACTTGTTGGTTTTAAGGCTTCTCTCGATCAGGTAATTGACAACGGCGTCATTGAGCGTCGTATGATTCTCAAACATGTAATTATGTGCCATAGGAAAAGTCCTTTCTATTGAATAAATATTGTTGTTTTCACCCCAACAGTATACCATAAAGCATTTTTAAAAAACATTGTTTTTTCGAGGGATTCTACATTATTTACATATGCATATGATAGAATAAAACTGTGTTATAGGTCAGGGAAAATCAATCTATTGTAGGGGAGGTTTATCGCATAAATGAAAGTCATTGATTTTAAAAATGCAAGCTGTAAGCATTGCTATAAATGTGTTCGTTCCTGTTCTGTGAAGGCGATTCAGGTCAAGGACGCTCAGGCAACGATCATGGATGACAACTGCGTGCTCTGTGGTAAGTGCCTGGAGGTATGCCCACAGAATGCGAAGACTTTTATCAGTGACCTTGAGAAGGTCAGAAACTATATCGCAAGAGGGGAAAAAGTGGTCGTTTCTCTTGCACCGGCATACCTGGGTATCCTGAAGTACGAAAAACCGGGCCAGGTTGTGGATGCGCTTTTAAAGCTGGGCTTCTCTGAGGTCCGCGAGACAGCTGAGGGTGCTGTGCTCGTGACAAATGAATTTACAAAACTCCTTCATAAGGGTCAGATGGACAACATCATTTCCACATGCTGTCCTTCTGTGAACGATCTTGTGGAGAAATATTATCCTGAATTAATTCCATATATGGCCCCTGTCGTATCCCCGATGATCGCGCATGGCAAGCTGATCAAGGCACTCTACGGCCAGAATACAAAGGTTGTATTCGTAGGCCCATGTATTGCCAAGAAGAAAGAAGCTGAGGGAGATGACAGAACAACAGGCTTTATTGATGCGGTTCTGAACTTTGCGGAGATCGAGGACTGGATGGCACAGCGCGGCATCGTGATCTCCAAGTGTGAAGAAAAACAGCCGGCTAACCCGGATCCAAAGATCAACCGTCTCTATCCGGTCACAAAGGGTGTTGTTTCTTCCGTCCTTGCAAGAAATGTTGAAGATGATTATAAGAAGATCTTCGTGGACGGTATTGAAGACTGCAGAGAAGTGTTTGATGATATGAAAGCCGGACTCATCCATGGCTGCTTTATTGAAGCCAACATGTGTGAGGGCGGCTGTATAAAGGGACCTGCTGTCAACAAGCTGAATATCTCCAAATATAAGGCCACCATGGTCATGGAAGAGCAGGTCGAGAACAAAGCGCCATATATGTCCGATGAGACCCCTCGTGTGGACATGAATAAGCGCTTCAGACCAGCCCCTGTCAAAGATGTCATGCCAACGGAAGCCCAGATCAAGGAGATCCTCAAGGCGACCGGTAAATACAATGAGACCCAGGAACTTAACTGCGGTGCCTGCGGTTATGCTTCCTGCCGTGAGAAAGCCATTGCGGTCTTCCAGGGCAAGGCTGAGCAGGAGATGTGTCTGCCTCATGTTTATGAGAAAGCACAGTCCATTGCCAACGTTGTGCTGGCAACGGCGCCTGAGCTCATCATGGTTATGGACAATGCCTTCCAGATCGTGGAGTTCAATAATAAAGCGGAAGAGGTCTTCGGCATTCCAAAAGCGGAAGCCAAGACACGCTTCATCTTTGAACTGATGGAAGTAGATGACATTGAATACGTCATGAACACACATACACCGGTGCACAATAAGCGCATCGAGCTGAATGGTCATATCTTCGCCAGTGACTTTGTCTACATGAAGAATGAGGATTCCGTTCTGGCTGTTCTCAGAGATATCACGGCTGAGGAGGAAGAAGAGAAACGTCGTATGAACATGAAGCTGGATACAGTGGCGGTTGCTCAGGCGGTTATTGATAAACAGATGATGGTTGCACAGGAGATCGCAGGTCTGCTCGGTGAGACAACCGCAGAGACAAAGGTAATCCTGACACAGCTCCGTGACTCCATTATGAACGATGAATCGATCAAGACGACAATGACCAGGGAGGCAATCTAATGGCTGTAAGTATTGAGACTAGCTGGAAGAGTCTGAACAAACATCATGAAGAACTGTGCGGGGACAAGGTAGAGGTGATCCGTGGCTATGACTTTGACGTGGTCATTCTGTCCGATGGTATGGGAAGCGGTGTCAAGGCCAACATTCTGGCGACACTGACTTCCAGAATCCTCAAGACCATGTTTGAAAAAGGCGCCTCCATCGACCTGGGTGTCGAGACGATCGTCAATACTCTGCCGGTCTGTAAGGTGCGTGGTGTCGCTTATTCCACCTTCTGTATTCTTCAGATCTTCCGCAATGGCGACGCTTATCTGGTAGAGTTTGACAGCCCGGGCTGTATTTTTGTCCGTGATGGCAAGCTGATCGATATCCCCTATGAGGACCGATATATCAACGGCAAGCTGATCCGTGAGTATCGTTTCAAAGCCCAGCTCAATGACTGTTTCGTTCTCATGAGCGATGGTGTCATCTACGCCGGTGTCGGTGAACTGCTGAATTTTGGATGGACATGGGAGAGCATGGCAGATTATACCTTAAAGTGCCTGCGTGATACCAAGTCTGCACCTCGTATTGCAGCCATGCTGTCACAGGCCTGTGATGACCTTTATAATCACAAACCGGGTGATGATACGACCGTAGCGGTAACCCGAGTCATTGACCGTAAGACGGTCAGCATCTTTACGGGTCCGCCTGAACATAAAGAAGACGATGAACGTCTCATGAAAGCGTTTATGCGTGCGCATGGTAAACATGTGGTCTGCGGCGGAACGACCGCACAGATCGCAGCCAGATACCTGGACCGTCCGATCACCAACAACTATGATGGTACACCGGAAGTGCCTCCGACTTCCAACATCAAGGGGATTGATCTGGTGACAGAGGGCGTGCTGACACTGAACAAGGCCATCGCTCTTCTGCGTGAGCTCTTCGCAGAGGATGTGGACTTTGAGATCTTTGAAAAACTGGATGAGAATAACGGTGCTGCTAAGCTGGCCAAGATCATCTCAGAGGAGTGTACCAACCTGGATCTCTATGTCGGTAAAGCCAACAACCTGGCCAATGAACAGGCTCTCTTTGATATCTCTGTCCGCAAGAATCTGGTGGTTCAGCTGGAGGAGTGTGCGAAGGCTCTGGGCAAGGTTGTAACGGTGCACTACTACTAGACCCGTTGAATGATTTTTGGCAAAAAGCTTGACAAACAAGAACGAAATGCGTATAACTAGATTTGACGGTTTTTAGAAGATAGTCGGCAGAAAATCATCCATCAAAGGAACAGATATTTTTACTGAAGCGCATGTCATGGGCATGACGCGCCGATTGAATAAACAGGAGGAATTTATAATGAATAAAGCAGATTTAGTTGTAGCAATTGCTGCTAAGACAGGTTTAAAGAAGGCAGACGCTGAGAAGGCTGTTAAGGCATTTTCTGATATCGTAACAGAAGAGTTAATCAAGGGCGAGAAGGTTCAGTTAGTTGGTTTCGGTACATTCGAAGTATCCGAGAGACCTGCACGTGAGGGCAGAAACCCACAGACAGGTGAGACAATGACAATCTCTGCTTCCAAGGCTCCTAAGTTCAAAGCTGGTAAGGCTTTAAAGGATGCGCTTAACGCATAATAGAAAACAAAGAATGGCGGAGTTCTGCAAGGACTCCGCTTTTTTGTTTCAGGGCAATCAATCATTCAGACAGGAGAAGAAGACGACCATGAGATTAGACAAGTATTTAAAAGTTTCCCGACTGATCAAGCGCCGTACGGTTGCCAATGAAGCCTGTGATGCAGGCCGTGTGTCTGTCAACGGCAAGGTGGCAAAGGCCAGTGTGGATGTCAAGATCGGCGATATTATCGAAATCGGTTTTGGTGCAAGAAACGTGAAGGTGGAAGTCCTGGATGTTCAGGAGACAACCCGAAAGGAAGAGGCCAAGGACCTGTTCCGTTACCTGTAGGCCGGAATCGGATTTGCTTTTTGGGCGGATATCCGCTATAATGACAATGCAGAAAAAAACAGAAAGGACCGGTGAAGAGCATGGCTGAGAAGATCACCAGAATGCCGAAAAAACAGAATAAGCGCAAGCCTTCCAAGCATAAGGGCAGTATGAGACTCATTCTGGTACTCCTGATCCTTGTCTGTGGTTTTATCGGTTTCCAGACCTGGCGTGTGGGTCAGCAGATCCATACCTATGAAGCAGCCAGGGACACGCTGACTGTCCAGATCGATGAGGCAAAACAGGAGCAGAAGGAGATCGAGGACGAAGCAGAGTACAGAAACTCTGTGGAATACATCATGGATCTGGCCAGAGAAAAACTGGGCCTGATCTTTGAGAATGAGATCATTTTTAAAAAGAAATAGTCTGTGCGGCATATACAAGAAAAACTCCTTTGATTTATAATGGGTGTGTGAACTCATGGAAATCAGAGGAGTTTTTTAGTATCTTTAGAAAGAAAAAAATGAAAACAGAGGGCAGCAGATGCATCCATTTGAACAGAAAGTCTACAACTTCATAAAGGAAAATGAGCTCCTGAATAAAGGAGATCAGGTGGTGATCGGACTGTCCGGCGGTGCAGATTCCGTCTGTCTTTTGGTGGTGCTGAAAGCGCTTTGGCCGCTTTTAAACCTGAAACTGGCGGCTGTTCATGTCAACCACGGACTTCGCGGGGAAGCGGCGGATGCAGACCAGGCTTATGCAGCCCATTTGTGCCGGCAGCTGGGCGTTGACTGTCATATCGTTCGGGCAGATGTCCGCACGATGGCCAAAGCTCAGCATCGGTCCGAGGAGGAAGTAGGCAGGGAGTGCCGCTATGCTGCTTTTGAGGCCTTGCGAAAAACAATGGGAGACGGCAAAATTGCGGTTGCCCATCACAGGGATGACCTTGCAGAAACGGTTCTCCTGAATCTCATGCGCGGCACCGGTCTGAAAGGCCTTACAGGTATACCTGTGAAAAGAGGCGCGGTAATCCGTCCTCTTCTTGGCGTCACAAGAGCTGAGATCGAACACTACCTGTCAGACAAAGCGATTGCTTACTGTACAGATGCCACTAACGGGGAAACGGATTATACCCGCAATAAGATCCGCCTGCAGCTCATGCCTTACCTCAAAGAGAACATCAATCCGAAGGCGATGGAACATCTCTGTATGACCGCAGCTATGGCAGCGGATGCTTCTGCTTTCATGGAAAGAGAAGCCCAAAAAGCAGCTGCATCCTGCGTGAAAGAAAGCGAGGAGGGACTGCTTCTGGATGCAGGGGCACTTGGTATTCTGGACCCTGCGCTTACAAGAGAGGTTATTCGTCTTTGTATAGGCAAGCTGGCCGGCCGGATGAAGGATATCGGTATGGTGCATGTGGAAGAGGTGAGGGGCCTCTTGGGTAAAACGGTTGGCAAAACGGTGCATCTCCCATATGGCCTGGAAGCCGCAAGAACCTATGATGGAATCCTTCTGGGTCCGGTGACGGACAAGCAGGACAAAACCCTGGCAGGGACACTGGCACAGCTTCCGAAAGAGCCGGGCATCTATCCGCTGGAAGAAAGAGAAATTGCCCTTAAAATAGAGGTTTTTGAGCCTCAAGAAAATGACCAAATTCCCAAAAACGTGTATACGAAATGGTTCGATTATGGTAAGATTGGGAATGAAATGGTCTTGAGAACCCGTATGTCCGGAGACTATATGGTGCTTAAGGATGGCAGTAAAAAGCCCCTGAGGCGCATCCTCATGGACGACAAAATTCCGAAAGACAAGAGAGATCAGCTGATCCTTCTGGCGGATGGAGCCCATATTTTATGGATCCTGGGCATGGAGCGGATCAGTGAAGAAGTGAAAGTAACACAACATACAACTCAGATACTGTGTATAACAATGAGGGACAACAAATGAGAGAAGAAATCAGAGTATTATTAAGTGAAGAAGAAGTTGACGCAAAGATCAAAGCACTTGGCGATCAGATCAGCAAGGATTACGAAGGTCAGTCCGTTCATCTGATCTGTATCTTAAAGGGTGGCGTTTTCTTTATGTGTGAGCTGGCAAAGAGAATTACTGTGCCTGTTTCCATGGACTTCATGTCCATCTCCAGCTATGGCAATGAGACAGAGTCCAGCGGCCGTGTGCGTATTATCAAAGACCTTGATGAGAGCATTCAGGATAAAAACGTTATCATCGTTGAGGATATCGTAGACTCCGGTAACACACTGGCACATCTTTCCGTGATGCTGAAAGCCAGAAATCCAAAGAGCATCCGTATCTGCACACTCCTTGATAAGCCATCAAGACGTCAGAAACCTGTTGAGGTAACTTACTCCGGTTTCGTTATTCCTGATGCATTTGTAGTAGGCTATGGTCTTGACTATGCACAGAAATACAGAAATCTTCCATATATCGGCGTTGTAGAGTTTGTGGAAGACTAAATAAGGAGGATATATTCCAGGTGAATAACAAAAGACGAGGTTTAGGTTCCGGCATTTGGCTGTTTGTGATCATTGCGGCGCTCGTGCTGCTATACATCAGCGATAAGTGGGACCTTTTCATGGGAGATGACTACACCTACATGCAGTTCCAGCAGGATGTGGTGGAAAAGGCATCTGAGATCGATGAGATCGTGATCTCCCCAAACAAAGAGACACCAACAGGTGTTGTAGCTGTTAAGTGGAAGAGCGGCAGTGAATCAACCATGAATGTGGTGGATGTGACTGAAGTGAAGCTGTGGCTTGAATCCATTGATTTTGAAGATTTTGATGAGACAGACGTGATCAACCGTGAGACCTGGCTCTATAAGAATGGTGCCGTGGTCGCTCTGGGTGCGATGTTCCTCTGGTTCCTCTTCTCATTTATTAACAGTCAGCAGTCTGCCGGCGGTGGTAAGATGAACGACTTTGGTAAGAGTAAGGCCAAACAGTCCGATGGCACAGGTATTACCTTTAATGAGGTAGCCGGCCTTCAGGAGGAAAAGGAAGACCTGGAAGAAGTGGTTGATTTCCTGAAAGATCCTCAGAAATATACCAACGTGGGTGCCCGTATTCCGAAGGGGGTGATCCTGACAGGACCTCCGGGAACAGGTAAAACCTTACTGGCGAAGGCGGTTGCCGGTGAAGCAGGTGTTCCATTCTTCAGCATCTCCGGTTCCGATTTTGTAGAGATGTTCGTCGGCGTGGGTGCTTCCCGTGTCCGTGACCTCTTTGACAATGCCAAGAAGAATGCCCCATGTATTGTCTTCATCGACGAGATCGATGCCGTGGCCAGACGCCGTGGTACCGGTATGGGCGGCGGCCACGATGAGCGTGAGCAGACACTGAACCAGCTCCTTGTTGAGATGGATGGTTTCGGTGTGAATGAAGGCATCATCGTGATGGCAGCCACAAACCGTATTGACATTCTGGATCCTGCGATCCTTCGTCCGGGCCGTTTCGACCGTAAGGTTGGTGTTGGCCGTCCGGATGTGAAGGGAAGAAGAGAGATCCTTGCTGTACATGCGAAGAACAAACCACTGGGTGAGGATGTGGATCTGGATCAGATCGCACAGACAACGGCCGGCTTCGTAGGGGCAGATCTTGAAAATCTGATGAACGAAGCTGCCATCTATGCAGCAAAAGAGGGCAGAGGCTATATCATGCAGGAAGATATCCGCCGTGCCTTTGTAAAGGTAGGTATCGGTGCAGAAAAGAAGAGCCGTGTGATCTCCGACAAGGAAAAGCGTATTACCGCTTACCACGAGTCCGGTCATGCGATCCTGTTCCATCTGCTTCCGGATGTGGGACCGGTTTATTCCGTTTCCATCATTCCAACCGGTCTGGGTGCTGCAGGTTACACCATGCCGCTCCCTGAGAAGGATGAGATGTTCTGGACAAAGGGCAAAATGCTGCAGGATATCGTTGTGAGTCTCGGCGGCCGTGTGGCTGAGGAGATCATTCTGGATGATATCACCACAGGTGCTTCCCAGGATATCAAGCAGGCAACAAACGCAGCCCGTGCCATGGTGACACAGTATGGTATGAGCGACGCCGTTGGTCTGATCAACTACTCCGGCGACGGCGATGAAGTCTTCATCGGCCGTGATCTGGCACACTCCAAGCCTTATGGTGAGGGTATTGCCACAGTGATCGATCAGGAAGTCAAGCGTATCGTGGATGAGTGCCATGAAGAAGCAAGACGCCTGATCCGTGAGAACCTCGATGTACTTCATGCAAGTGCACAGCTGCTTCTCGAGAAAGAAAAAATTACAGGAGAAGAGTTTGCGGCTCTTTTCAATAAGCATACAGTAGAGGCTGAGGCAGAAGCCTGATGGTTTTTGCACCGCCTTCAAAGACAGCTTTCATTATGGAAGCTGTCTTTTTTGTGGCAGGAAATAGTTGTATTCTGCGCGTTTTTTGACTATAATGAAGACTGGCGCAGAAGGCCGAAAAAGGCTTTCGGAGACGTAAATCAACAGAATTGAGGTCTGTTTTCAATGAAGAAATTACTGGAATCCATGCATGATGATGAAAAGCTCAAGCTTTACATCAATCAGTTCAATCCAATCATTAATAGAAAAGCGCTGTTTACGGACGGTACACCTTTTTATCGTTCCTACACAGACCTGGGTGACGGCAAATATGAGATCCATCTCCGTTTCCGTACAGCCCGTAACAACGTGGAGTACGTGGAAGTTGTCACTAAGAAGGATGTCATCCGCATGACCAAGTGTGCCAGCGATGACCTGTTCGATTACTACGAGGCTTCCATGATCTATCCTGCCTGTGGTAAGAACTATTACTACAAGATCGTCAGCGGTGCCATGACCATGTATTTCAACAAGCGTGGTACTATGGCGGATGTACAGGAGTACTACAGCTATAATCTGAAACCTGACTTTAAGACACCGGATTGGGCAAAGGGTGCGATTTTCTACCAGATCTTTGTCGATCGTTTCTATAACGGTGATAAGTCCAATGACCCACTGGATAACGAGTATTATTACATTGACCAGTATTCCAGAAATGAGAAGGACTGGTCTGCCTACCCTGATAAGATGGATGTTGCCCATTTCTATGGCGGTGACCTTCAGGGCGTCTGGGATAAACTGGACTACCTTCAGGATCTGGGTGTGGAAGTACTCTATCTGAATCCGATCTTTGTTTCTCCTTCCAATCATAAGTATGACGCACAGGACTACGATCACATCGATCCTCACTATGGCGTGATCCTGCATGATGAAGGTGATGTTTTAAAGGCGGGCGACAAGGATAACAGCCATGCAACCCGTTATATTTCCAGAACAACGGATCCTGTGAATCTGAGAGCCAGCGACGAGTTCTTCATCCGTCTGGTTGAGGAAATCCACAGAAGAGGCATGAAGATCATTCTGGACGGTGTATTCAACCATTGTGGTTCCTTCAATAAGTGGATGGACAAAGAGGGTATTTACAAGACAAGCGGTAAGTATTCCGATGGTGCTTATACATCGGCAACCAGCCAGTACAGACGTTACTTCAATTTCCGTTCCGAGAAGTGGCCGGATAATGCTGACTATGAGGGATGGTGGAATCATCTGACGCTGCCTAAGCTCAACTATGAGGAGTCACCGGACCTTTACAATTATATTCTGCAGGTTGGCAGAAAGTGGGTATCCCCACCATACAACGTAGACGGATGGCGTCTGGATGTGGCCGCAGACCTTGGTCATACACTGGACTTTAACCATCAATTCTGGAAGGATTTCCGAGTTGCCGTCCGTGAAGCAAAGCCGGATGCACTGATCCTTGCAGAGAACTATACAGACCCTTACACATGGCTTCAGGGCGATGAGTGGGATACGATCATGAACTATGAGGCTTTCATGGATCCTGTGACATGGTTCTTTACAGGTATCGATAAGCACAGCGATGAGTACCGCGGCGATCTCCACGGTGACTTCAGAGCCTTTGAAGGTGCCATGAGCCATCATATGTCCCGTATGCATTATGAGTCCATTCATACAACCATGAATGAACTTTCCAACCACGACCATTCCCGTTTCCTGACACGTACCAATGGTAAGGTAGGCCGTATTGCCTCCCTGGGTGCCAAGGCGGCGGAAGAGGGCGTGAATAAAGCCGTGATGCGAGAGGCTGTTGTTGTTCAGATGACATGGCCGGGCGCACCAACGGTCTATTATGGCGATGAAGCCGGTCTGTGCGGATGGACAGATCCGGATGACAGACGAACCTATCCTTGGGGACACGAGGATCATGAGATGATCGCCTTCCATAAAGAAGTGATCCGTATCCATCGTGAGAGTTCTGCACTCAGAACAGGTTCCCACAAGATGCTTCACGGTGAACTGGGTATTCTCTCCTTCGGACGTTTCGATGCAAATGGTAAGTATGTCACCATCTGCAATAACAAGAAGGTGTCTGCAAAGGTGACCATTCCGGTATGGCAGATTGGTATTGCCAGCGGTAAAGAGGTGGAGCAGCTGATCTTTACAGATGAGACAGGCTTCAACACACTGCCTAAGTATTTCACCATTCAGAATGGATGTCTGACAATAGAACTTCCGGCAAAATCTTCTGTCATTCTTCGTGAAAGACAGTAACAGGGGCTGTTCACAAGGCAATGGAGCGCTATACAGATAGCGTCTTCCCGGTGTGAACCGTATACTCTGAAAATTAAAATAAAAAAAGTGCTTGCCATCATTTGGAATGTATGGTATAGTAGCAGAGGTCAGTAATGACGTATGGGCGGATTCCCGAGTGGCCAAAGGGGACAGACTGTAAATCTGCTGCGACACGCTTCGGTGGTTCGAATCCACCTCCGCCCATGATTTGAGAGAGATCAATTTTGATCTCTCTTTTTTATTGTTCTAAAATCGATGGTTAGTTAAAAAGAGAGATATGCTATAATAAGGGAAGAGGGCTTTGGCCCATTCTGACAGAAGGAGAAACAACGTGAGAGATAATTTGAAAAAGATGGCAGGATACTATAAGCCTTATATGGGCATCTTCTTTGCCGATCTGTTTTTTGCATTCTTAAGTGCGGGGGTAGCGCTGACGATTCCGCTGATCGTCCGTTATGTCACATCCACTGTGATCTACTATCCAACGGACCAGGTCATGCCGACGATCTTAAAGATCGGTCTTCTGATGATCGTCCTGCTGGCCCTTCAGTTTTACAGCAACTTTTTTATTGGCAACTATGGTCATATCATGGGTGCCAAGATGGAATATAACATGCGCCGTGAGATCTTCGAGCATTATCAGAAGCTGTCCTTCAGTTTCTTTGATGAGCAGAAGGTCGGTCAGCTCCTGAGCCGTGTGACCTCCGATCTGTTTGATATCAGTGAGCTTTTACACCATGGCCCTGAGAACGTGATCATCTGCACGATCAAGATCATCGGTTCCCTGATCATTCTGAGCAGGATCAATGTGATCCTGATGATTGCCATTTTAGTCCTGGTGCCATTTATGCTGGCCTATGCATGGATCTTCAATGTCCGCATGAAACGTGCTTTCAAGAAAAACCGAAAGAACATTGCCGAGATCAACAGCCAGATTGAGGATTCCCTGTCCGGTATCCGTGTGGTCAAATCCTTTGCCAATGAGGATGAGGAGATGCGCAAGTTCAAGGTGGGCAACGATGCCTTCCTGGCATCCAAGTCTGAAGCCTATGTCAACATGGGTACCTACCATGCCGGTATCACAACCTTTACAACACTGTTTACACTGATCGTTCTGCTATCAGGTACCTTCTTTATCACCAAAGGCACCTTGTCCGTGACCGACCTCGTGACATTCCTTCTCTATATCAACGTCTTTACGGAACCTGTCAAAACGATCATCGATTTTACGGAGCAGTTCCAGAACGGTTATACCGGCTTTGAACGTTTCCAGGAGATCCTCCATGTCGTTCCGGACATCAAGGATGCTCCGGATGCGGAGGAACTGAAGGATGTCAAGGGACAGATCGAATTTGACCATGTCTCCTTCCATTATCAGGGACATGAAGATAGGGTACTCGATGATGTCTGTCTGAAGGCGGATGCCGGTGAATATGTGGCACTTGTAGGCCCTTCCGGTGCAGGTAAAACAACGATCTGCAACCTGATTCCAAGGTTCTATGAAGTGACCGGCGGCTGTATCCGTGTGGATGGCAAAGACATCCGCAAGATCTCCATGAAGAGTCTCCGCGACCACATCGGTGTGGTTCAGCAGGATGTCTACCTCTTCATGGGCACGGTTTTTGACAACATTGCCTACGGTAAGCCGGGAGCGACAAGAGAAGAAGTGATCGAGGCGGCAAAGAATGCCAACGCCCATGACTTTATCATGGCCCTGCCGGATGGTTATGACACCGATATCGGTCAGAGAGGTGTGAAGCTTTCCGGTGGTCAGAAACAGAGACTGTCCATTGCCAGAGTCTTCCTGAAAAATCCTCCGATCCTGATCTTCGACGAGGCGACTTCCGCATTGGACAATGAGAGTGAGAAGGTGGTTCAGGATTCTCTCGAGAAACTGGCCAAAAACAGAACGACCTTCGTGATTGCCCACAGACTGACGACGATCCGCAATGCGAAAAAGATCCTCGTGCTGACAGACAAAGGTATTGAAGAATCCGGTACGCATGAGGAACTGATGGCCCAAAAGGGTATTTACGAAGCCTTATATACATTAAAATAATAGTTCGGGGCAGGTTTTAGACTGCCGGGGAGGAGACGCATATGATGAATAAACTGAGATGGCCTGAACTGATCACAGCGCTGCTTCTGATGATCGGTGGCGTGGTGCTGGTACTGGTTCCAAAGCCAACTATGCTGGGTGTGACCAATGCGATCGGCAACCTGGTGATGGTTGTAGGTGTGATCTTTGTGATCAGCTTTCTTCTTAGAAAAAAGGTGGCTTCCGGCAACCTGGATCTGGTGAAGGGTGTGATCCTGATCGGTATCGGTATGTTTATCCGCATGAACGGAAAGCAGATCTTTTCCATTATTCCGATCATCCTTGGTATCTTCCTTGCGGTGAGCGGTCTGCTGAAGGTACAGCGCGCGCTGGATCTTCACAAGATGCACTATGACTCCTGGATGAAGGTTATGATGACAGCCCTTCTCAACATCCTGATCGGCCTTCTGGTCGTGATCAATCCTTTTGAGACAGCGGCTTGGGTGCTGAGGCTGGTCGGTGCCGGTTTTATTTACAGCGGTACGTCTGACTTTTTCACAAGCCTCTATGTGTCCCGCAAAGCCCACCAGTATGACAAGCAAAATGAGGCTGCCATGGAAAGGTCCGATGAGGCGCCTGTCTCTGTGAATGCGACAATTGAAGAGAAAGACCTGTAGGTGACCGGATGACATTGCAGCAACTGAAATATGTGATCGCCATCTCGGAAAAGAGAAGCATTAACGAGGCGGCGAAGGTCCTCTTTGTCTCACAGCCGACCCTGACAAATGCGATCCGTGAACTGGAGAAAGAGATCGGCATCACTGTTTTTGTAAGAACCAACAAAGGTGTTCATATCACGGCTGAGGGTGAGGTTTTCCTCAGTTATGCCCGCCAAGTGATCGAGCAGATGAAGCTTCTGGAAGATAAATATCTGAGTGATGAGAAGGTGAAAGAGCATTTCCAGGTCTCTGCCCAGCATTACAATTTCGTTGTTACCGCCTTCAGTGATCTGGTCCGGGAGGTTGGCCTTGAAGAGTATGAGCTGGCACTTTCCGAAAAAAAGACCTACGATATCATCGAGGACGTCCGCAAGGGCAGAAGCGAGATCGGTGTGCTTTTCCTCTCCGAGTTCAATAAAAGTGTCATCATGCGAATCCTGAAGGAATCCAACCTGACATTCAAGGAACTCTATGTGACGAAACCTTTTATTTTCGTCTCCAAGAGCCACCCGCTGGCCGGCAAAGACAGCGTGACCATTGAAGATCTGGATCCTTATCCATACATCTATTTTGAGCAGGGTGAACAGCAGTCCTTCTACTTTGCGGAGGAGGTTATCAGTACCTTCCCTCATAAAAAGTCCATCAGGGTGACAGACAGAGCGACCTGCTTCAATCTGATCGTGAGTCTGAATGGTTATACACCAAGTGTGGGTATTTATCAGGAAGCACTTGGTCAGGATGACCTGCTACCGATCCCGCTGGATATTGACGAGACCATTCATCTTGGCTATATTACGATCAAGGGATCGATCCATAGCACGATTGGTGCCAGATATATCGAAATACTGGAGTCTTATCTGGTTAATGAGAAATAATAGTTGCACAATATAAGAAAAATGGCTTGCTATATAATTTATCTATAGCAAGCCATACTATTTTGCAATTAGCCAAACCGAAAAGCGGTATGCTAAAATATTGTTACATGAATATGACACTCACCACCGAGCCGACTTTCCCTCAGTGCAGTAATATTATTGTTTTTGTCGGCTCGGTCTTTTTTTGCCCTTTTTTGGAAAAAGGCAGTACGAACCGAATCGTTCTGTGGTAAAATAGGATTATATATGCAACTTACAGGAGGATATACGGTATGAAGAAACTTGTTGCTTTTACGACCGCTGTTCTCGTTATTCTTTTGATCATCCTGGGCGTTGTCGTGTTCAGCGGAAAAAGCATTGAGAGTCTGACTTCCGGTATGACAGGCTCAAAGAATAATGGAACAGAGGAGGGTATTCCGGATAGCTACTATGACGGAGACCTTTTACGTTTTAATGTTCAGAAAGAGAATATCGAGTATGAAGGAAGAGGATTTAATGTCCAGTTTCCGAATCCTTTCTATGAAGAAGGTTCTGAAAACTGTATCAGCTGCATTTTCTATGACGCTGAGCGCGGTTTCCTGCTTGAATCATTAGGTAAAGGTGACAACAGTGAGTTCTTCAATTGCTATAAAACAGTGGATGGTTGTAATACATGGACACAGTGTCATGGCCGTCTCTGGTTCGATCTTGACGGCGAGAATTATCTCCAGATCATCAGCCCGGATGAGCTGATCTATATCGTCAAGAGTATTAACAAGACCTATGATGTAACGACTACCAAGGTTTATTACAGCCCGGATCTGGGTGATTCCTGGACAGAGCTGGATTCCAAGATCGGTGAAGGTGCTGAGAAGGCAGATCTGATCGAGAAGATCGATTCTCTGACACTTGAGCAGAAGGTGGCTATGCTCTTCATGCTGACACCTGAAGAGTTTACCGGCACATCTCCTGTCTACTACGCAGGCAGCACAACCCAGAGCCTGATCGAGCAGTATCCGATCTCCGGTATGATCTATACGGAAGACAATATTCAGTATGGTTCTCAGCTGAGAACAATGCTTGACAGTGTTCAGTCTTATGCGATCGACACGATCGGTTACCCAATGCTGCTGGCAGTGGCAGAAGAAGGCGGCGATAATTCCGTTCTCAGCAACAATGGTCTGCTTGGCACAACAGAACAGCCAATCTCCGGTGCTTCCGCAAGTGCAAGAGCCGGCGATGGTTACGCTTATGGTACAGCAATCGGTTCCCTTCTTAAGGAGTACAGCTTCAACATGGATCTGGCGCCTGTAGCCGATGTTCTGGGCGGCAATACAACACAGATGGGCAGCCGCTGCTTCAGTACGGATGCCAGAAAAGTCTCTGAGATGTCCGCACAGATGATGCAGGGTCTGAGAGACAGCAATGTCCTCGCTGTTATGAAATATTTCCCTGGCTATGGTACCGCTTATAAGCCTGCAACAGGCTATCCAAGTATTAAGAGTACAAAGGAAGCCATGATGAACAAGGAATTCCTTCCATATATCAACATGATCGGCAACGGTGTTCAGTTCATCCAGATGGGTAATGTCCTTGCACCGGAGGTAACCGGTGATAACAAACCAGCCTCTCTTTCCAAGATTATGATCACAGATATCTTAAGAGGTGAGCTTGGTTTCCAGGGCGTTGTTATGACAGATTGCCTGAATGATGAAAATATCCAGGCAGAGTATACTTCTGAGAAAGCAGCTGTTGCAGCGATCAAGGCCGGCGCCGACATTATCGTTTCTCCTGCTAATTTTGAGGAAGCTTACAATGGTATTCTGAAAGCAGTGAAGAAGGATAAAATCTCTGAAGAGCGCATCGACCAGTCCGTTTACCGTATCCTGAACGCAAGAGCTTCTCTTCTTCCTGAAGCAGAAGAGGAATAAAAAAGAGAATTTATACCAATCATGATTAAAGTTTTGACCGGGTCTTTGGACCCGGTCTTTTTTTGTTGACATGATTCTAAAAAAAATGTTGACAAAGTGAGACGAATGGAGTAAACTGTTTCATGTCGCTAGGAATTACCTATGCAGACATGCCCAGATAGCTCAGTCGGTAGAGCAGAGGACTGAAAATCCTCGTGTCACTGGTTCGATTCCGGTTCTGGGCACTTACCTGTGCGGGTGTAGTTCA